>NZ_DJTF01000058.1:0-74712 GCF_002438125.1 Pseudomonas sp. UBA6315 | reverse complement strand
CTCTGCGCCTGCAGAACGGCCTCTATATCCAACGTTTCGCACCGATGCTGCGTGTCGCCGTGCCGTATGGCCAGCTCAACGCCCGCCAGGTCCGCACTCTGGCCAAGATCGCTCGCGACTACGACAAAGGCTACGCCCACATTTCCACCCGCCAGAACGTGCAGTACAACTGGCCGGCCCTGGAAGACATCCCGGACATCCTCGCCGAACTGGCCACCGTGCAGATGCACGCGATTCAGACCAGCGGCAACTGCCTGCGCAACACCACCACCGACCAGTTCGCCGGGGTTGCCGCAGATGAGATCATCGACCCACGCCCGTGGTGCGAGATCGTCCGCCAGTGGACCACCTTCCACCCCGAATTCGCCTACCTGCCGCGCAAGTTCAAGATCGCCATCAACGGTTCCAAAGAAGACCGCGCGGCCATCGAAGTGCACGACATCGGCCTTGAGCCGGTGCGCAACGCCGCAGGCGAGCTGGGCTTCCGCGTGCTGGTCGGCGGCGGCCTGGGCCGTACTCCGGTGGTCGGCTCGTTCATCAACGAGTTCCTGCCCTGGCAGGACCTGATCAGCTACCTGGACGCCATCCTGCGCGTGTACAACCGTTACGGTCGCCGTGACAACAAGTACAAGGCGCGGATCAAGATCCTGGTCAAGGCACTGACCCCGGAAGTGTTCGCCGAGAAGGTCGAGGCCGAGATGGCCCACCTGCGCGGCGGCAGCACCACCCTGACCGAAGACGAAGTACAGCGTGTTTCGCGCCACTTCATCGACCCAGAGTACCTGGCCCTCGACAACGTCGACTACAGTGCCCAGGACGCTGAAAACCCAGGCTTCGCCCGCTGGCGCTCGCGCAACACCCGCGCCCACAAGCGCCCTGGCTACGTGGCCGTGACCCTGTCGCTCAAGCCCACCGGCGTTGCCCCGGGCGACCTGACCGACAAGCAGCTGGACGCCGTGGCGGACCTGGCCGAGCGCTACAGCTTCGGCTTCCTGCGTACCTCCCACGAGCAGAACATCATCCTCGCCGATGTCGAGCAGCGCCAGCTGCACGCGCTGTGGCTGGAGCTGCGCGAAGGCGGTTTCGCCACGCCGAACATCGGCCTGCTGACCGACATCATCTGCTGCCCGGGCGGTGACTACTGCTCGCTGGCCAACGCCAAGTCGATCCCGATCGCCGAATCCATCCAGCGCCGTTTCGACGACCTCGACTACCTGTTCGACATCGGCGAAATCGACCTGAACATCTCCGGTTGCATGAACGCCTGCGGCCACCACCACGTCGGCCACATCGGCATCCTCGGCGTGGACAAGAAGGGTGAAGAGTTCTACCAGGTGTCGCTGGGCGGCAACGCCGCGCGTGACGCGAGCCTGGGCAAGATCCTCGGCCCATCCTTCGCCCAGGACGCCATGGCCGATGTGATCGAGAAGCTGATCGCCGTGTACGTCGAGCAACGTACCGAGGAAGAGCGTTTCATCGACACCTACCAGCGTATCGGCATCGACCCCTTCAAGGAGCGCGTCTATGCAGCGAATCATTAAGAACAACCAGATCGTCGATGAAACCTGGCACCTGCTGCCCAAGGACACCAGCCTCGACGAGCTGACCAACTGCGACGACTACATCGTCCCGCTGCAGCTGTGGCGCGACCATGCCCACGTGCTCAAGGCCCGCGACGGCGGCCTGGGCGTGTGGCTGGACAGCGACGAGCAGGCGGAAGAAATCGGCGACGACGTGCAGCACTTCCAGGTCATCGCCCTGAACTTCCCGGCCTTCACCGACGGGCGCAACTACTCCAACGCGCGCCTGCTGCGTGACCGCTACCAGTTCAAGGGCGAGCTTCGCGCCATCGGCGACGTGCTGCGCGACCAGCTGTTCTTCATGGCCCGTTGCGGTTTCGATGCCTTCGCCATCCGTGCCGACAAGGACCCGGAAGACGCCCTGCAAAGCCTGAAAGACTTCTCGGTGACCTACCAGGCCGCCACCGACGAACCGCTGCCGCTGTTCCGCCGCCGCTGATCGTCCCCCTGCATGGCCCACCCACCGGTGGGCCATGTGCATTTCACGTGCGCACTCAGGTTTACTGCTGGCCTGCCGATATCAAGGTTTACCCTTGATGATCAGTAAGGATGCTGGCGATGACCACCATTACTTCTGCGGTACGC
Source organism: Pseudomonas sp. UBA6315 (assembly GCF_002438125.1). Taxonomy (NCBI): domain Bacteria; kingdom Pseudomonadati; phylum Pseudomonadota; class Gammaproteobacteria; order Pseudomonadales; family Pseudomonadaceae; genus Pseudomonas; species Pseudomonas sp. UBA6315. Next base: position 72,547 of record NZ_DJTF01000058.1, on the reverse strand, counting down.
CTGACACCCGTCGTTCAATTCGCCCCACGCGCCCCCCAGGTCGCGAGCACCAGCCTGCCCCAGGCACAGACCGTGCGCCCCAGCACCGTGGTCAGCCTTGGCCAGCAGACCTCCAGCATCGACGCCCAGACCTACACCGCCAAAGGCACGCTGCAAGAGCCGCAGGGCCAATACGTGTGGGAAAAGAGCGGCCTCGACAAGCTCAGCATGTACATGCACACCGCAATCCAGTCTTCCTCCCCTGCCGCCCGCTTCCAGGGGCTAGGCGCCGCCCTGCTCGAGCAGTTGGCAGCCAACGGCGGCCAGCGGATTTCCCAGTCGGGGCTGGCGGTCAACGACAGCACAGGGACCGACCCCTTGCTGCTGGGCATGCAGCAGGCCCGGTTGCGTGAACATGCGACCAATACCGTGACCTTCCAGCTCACCAGCGCCTCGGGGGCCACCATTTCCCTGGGCCTGTACAGCAGCGAAGCAGGCCTTGCGGTGGACGCCGATGTGCAGGGCGGCAGCTTGACCGATGAAGAGCTCAAAGGCCTGGCAGCCTTGGCCGACAGCTTCCAGTCCACCATCAACGGCCTGACCCGCGACCCCCCTCTGCTGCAACTGGGGGCGCTGGTCAAGCTCGACCCAAGCCTGTTCACCGGCCTGCAGCTCAATGCCAAGCTGGACACCGCCAGCGGCGTGCAGCAGACCTTCGACCTGAACCTGGGCGAAAGCACCCGCAGCCTGTCGCTCAAGGGCGCCAGCGGCGAAGTGAAGATGAACCTCGACACCCAGGGCGGTACCCTGCTGGGCAGCCAGGCGCAGCGCCAGGCCGCGGTGGCCAATTACCTGACCCAGTTCGATACCGCGCAGAAACGCGGCCAGGGCGATGCGCAGCTGATGACCCTGTTCAAGGATGCCTTCAGCCAACTCAACAGCGTGGACGACACCAGCACTCGCCCGGCCAACCATGACACGGCGCTGAACAAGGTCAGCCGCACGCTGTTGAGCGGCCTGGCCGACTTCGATGCCTCGATCACCCAGGCCGTCGGCAAGAGCAACCCGATGCGCCCTGAAGAAGCCGACCACTTCGACTACAAGGTCTCGCAGTCCACCAGCCGCAAAGGCAATGCCGCCAACCTGGAGCTGCAGCAGGACCAGCAGGCCAGCCTCAAGGCCGCCTGGCACAAGGGCCTCAACCCGCTGGTGGATCTGATCCTGACCGGCGACAGCAAATCGCAGAACTACCGCTACCACGAAGTCGAGGACGTTTCGCGCAGCAGCACGCGCCTGGCGTTTGCCAACAACACCTTGGTGGAAGCCAGCGCTACCCAGGAAGCCAGCCAGAACGAGCGTGTGCGCACCTATCAGGATGGGGTGCTGAAGTCGGATGAGACTCAGCGCGCCTCGGCGGACCAATCGCGCAACCTGCTGAACATGCTCGAAAAGCTGCTCGGCCAGGACCAAGCCGCACGCCGCACCGGCGCGGCGTCGACTCTGGAAGCCCAGCTCGAAGGCCAGCGCCACCTGTGGCTGTTGCAGTCGGTGCCGGGGCAGATCGCGGCCTGACCTTCATTACCCGCCTGAAATCACGAGCCAGGCATTGACTCGTGATTTCAGGTCAAAAGACCTTGGCCCCGCCCCGCCTTAATCAATCACCACGAAACCCGCACACTGCTGCCCATGCCAACGAGTCTGGAACCCGAGCAACTAAGCTCTAGTTCTCTCGATCACTTCAGCAGGAGCACCACATGAGCATTCCATCCTTCGGCCTGGGCACCTTCCGCCTCACCGGCCAAACCGTCATCGATTCGGTCAAGGCCGCCCTGGAACTGGGCTACCGGGTCATCGACACTGCCCAGATCTACAAGAACGAAGGCGAAGTCGGCCAGGCCATCGCCGAAAGCGGCGTGCCGCGCAGCGAGCTGTTCATCACCACCAAGATCTGGGTCGAGAACTACGCCGCCGACAAGCTGGTGCCGAGCCTGCGCGAGAGCCTGGCCAAGCTGCGTACCGACCACGTCGACCTGCTGCTGATCCACTGGCCGGCACCGGGCAATGGCGTCGAACTGCGCGAATACATGACCGCGCTGGCGCAAGCCAAGCAACTGGGCCTGGCCCGCCAGATCGGTGTTTCCAACTTCAACATCGACCTGACCCGGCAAGCGATCGAGGTGGTCGGCAAAGGGGAAATCGCCACCAACCAGGTCGAGCTCAGCCCCTATCTGCAAAACCGCAAACTGGCGGCGTTCCTTGAGGAACAGGGCATCACCGTGACCTCCTACATGACCCTGGCCTACGGCAAGGTGCTCAACGACCCGGTGCTCACCGCCATCGCCAGCAAGCACAAGGCGACCGTCGCCCAGGTGGCACTGGCCTGGGCCCTGCAGCTGGGCTACGCGGTGATCCCGTCCTCGACCAAGCGCGAGAACCTGGCCAGCAACCTGCTTGCCCAAAGCCTGCGCCTGGACGCCGAGGACATGGCGCAGATCGCCACCCTGGAGCGCAACGGGCGGGAAGTCAGCCCGGCCAATCTCGCCCCAGCCTGGGACTGATTGGCCCAGCCTGCACGGCAGCCCCCCTTCACCTTTAAACCGGAGCTCCTGATGAGCACGCTTTCTCCCAAACGGGTCCTCTTCGCCCTGGCCATCGGTGCCTTCGGCATCGGCACCACCGAGTTCACCCCGATGGGCCTGTTGCCGGTGATCGCCCAAGGCGTGGATGTGAGCATCCCCAGCGCCGGCATGCTGATCACCGCCTATGCCGTCGGCGTGATGGTCGGCGCGCCGATCATGACCCTGCTGTTCAGCCGCTTCGGCAAGCGCGCCGCGCTGATGGCGCTGATGGCCATCTTCACCCTTGGCAACCTGTTGTCGGCGCTGTCGCCGGACTACTACACCCTGCTCGCCTCGCGCCTGGTCACCAGCCTCAACCACGGCGCCTTCTTCGGCCTGGGCGCGGTGGTGGCGGCCAGCGTGGTACCCAAGGACAAGCAGGCCAGCGCCGTGGCGACCATGTTCATGGGCCTGACCATCGCCAACATCGGCGGCGTGCCGGCGGCCACCTGGGTCGGCCAGCAGGTCGGCTGGCGCATGGCCTTCGCCGGCACCGCGGTGCTCGGCCTGCTGGCCATGGCTGCGCTGTGGTACGCCCTGCCCAAGGGTGAGCGCGGCAGCGTGCCGCAGGTGCGCAAGGAGCTGGCGGTGATCGCCCGGCCCAACGTGCTGCTGGCGATGGCCACTACCGTGCTCGGCGCCGGGGCCATGTTCACCCTGTATACCTACGTGGCACCGGTATTGGCCGAGTTGACGGGGGCTTCGGACAGCTTCGTCACCCTTGGCCTGGTGCTGATCGGAGTCGGCTTCACCCTGGGCAACAGCCTCGGTGGGCGCCTGGCGGACTGGTCGCTGGACGGCGCCGCGCGCATTTTCCTCGGCACCCTGGCGCTGATCATGCTGCTGATGCCGCTGGTGCTCGGCAGCCACATCGGCGCGGCCATCGCCCTGCTGGTGTGGGGCGTGTTCACCTTCGCCGTGGTGCCGCCACTGCAGATGCGGGTGATGACCGCCGCCGCCGAGGCGCCGGGCCTGGCCTCGTCGATCAACGTCGGCGCGTTCAACCTGGGCAACGCCCTGGGTGCGGCCCTGGGGGGCGGCGTGATCAGCCTGAACCTGGGCTATGCGGCGGTGCCGATGGCCGGCGGCGTGCTGGCCGCAGCCGGCCTGCTGCTGGTGTGGCTGGGCGGGCGCGGCAAGGTGGCCGACAAGGCCCTGCCCAACGCGGCCTGAGGCACAACGCACTGAGGCTGCCCTGCAGCCTCAGAACCTCAACCCCACGTTGACCATCCCCGCGGCGGCACCCAATACCACGAACTCCGCCCCCAACGGCCCCCAATGGGCACCAAACGATGGAATGATCACGGGCGCAACGCCAAAGTGGTTGAGCGGGATCTTGTCGTCGTATTCGCCCTTGTAACCCTCGATCAACCCGGCGCTCAACTTGGCGTAAACGGGATACTGCGGATTTTCCCAGACCTTGCCCAGGTAGCCGTAGTAGGAGCGCTGGTAGAACGAGTTCTTGAAGGTCGCCGCGCCCCACAGCAGCCCATCGGTGTACACCCGCTCGATGCCGATCAGCTCCTGGTGGTTGTTGTGCTCGGGGTCATGGCTCCAGTGCCGGGTGTAGGCGCTGGTCTGCACGTACCAGTAATCCCCTTCTCGCTCACTCTCCGCCGCCGATGCGGCAAGGCTTGCGATCAGCAGGCCGATCGCTGCGCTGGACGTCCTGTTCATGCTTCGCGCCTCGCGGGACAATTCCTTGACACTAGCCGGGGCGCCGAGAAACGCCAATATCGTTGCATTGCCCGCAATTATGAAATGCCACGGGCACCTATTCTCCTTCACGACAGCCCAGTACTACGCTCCTACGTGAGATTTCAACCGCAGGAGTAGTCCGATGTCCCGCCCCCCACTGCCCCCCTTCACCCGCGAAAGCGCCATCGAAAAGGTCCGCCTGGCCGAAGACGGCTGGAACAGCCGCGATGCCGCCAAGGTGGCACTTGCCTACACCGCCGATACCGTGTGGCGCAACCGCGTGGAGTTTCCACGGGGCCGTGCGCAGGTGGAGGCTTTTTTGCAGCGCAAGTGGAACCACGAGCTGGAATACCGCCTGATCAAGGAGCTGTGGGCGTTCACCGGCAACCGCATCGCCGTGCGCTACGCCTACGAGTACCACGACGACAGCGGCCAGTGGTTCCGTGCCTATGGCAACGAGAACTGGGAGTTTGCCGACGATGGCCTGATGCAGCATCGCCATTCGAGCATCAACGAGCACCCGATCGCCGAGGCCGAGCGCAAGTTCCGCTGGCCCCTGGGCCGGCGCCCGGACGAACACCCCGGGCTCAGCGACCTGGGCCTCTGACCGGCATCAGCCGACAGGCAGCGTGACCTTGACCTCGAGCCCGCCCACCGGGCGGTTGGCCAGGGTCATGCTGCCGCCCTGTTCGAGCACGATGGCGCGTGCCGCCGGCAGGCCCAGGCCCACGCCACCGGTGTCCTTGTTGCGCGAGCCTTCGATGCGAAAATACGGCTCGAACACCCGCGCCTGCAGGTGCTCGGCGATGCCCGGGCCGCGGTCGAGCACACGAATGACGATCTGCTCGGCCTCTACCGTGAGCTGCAGCGCAGGCTCGCGGCCGTACTTGGCCGCGTTGTCGAGCAGGTTCACCACCACCCGCTTGATGCCGATTGGCCGGCCGACATAGACGCAGCGCTGCGGCCCGCTGTAGCCCACATCCACCCCCGCATCCTTGAAATCGTCGATGGCCGTGAGCAGTAGCCCGCCCAGGTCGAACGCCGTCACCGGCTCCAGCCGCGCATCATCGCGAAAGAACTGCAGCGCAGCGTCGACCATCGCCTGCATCTCGTCCACGTCCTTGAACATCTTCGCCTGCAGTTCGGCGTCTTCGATGAATTCGCCGCGCAGGCGCATGCGCGTGAGCGGCGCGCGCAGGTCGTGGGAGATCGCCGCCAGCATTTGCGTGCGGTCGTCGATGAAATGCTTGAGCTGGGCCTGGGTGGCGTTGAACGCAAGGATGGCCTGGCGCAGGTCGTGGGGGCCGACCACCGGGATCGGCGGGGCGTTGAAGTCCTTGCCGAAGCGCCGTGCGCCTTGGGCGAAGCGCTCCAGCGGGTCGGCCAGGTAACGCGCGGCGAACCAGGCCACCGCCAGGCTGGAGATCAGCATCAGGGTCAGGATGATCAGGTTGCGCGGCAGCTCATCCAGCCCCCAGCTGCGGTCGAGCACGTGAAACTGTATCCACGAAGCGTCTGCAAGCTGGATCAGCAGGGCATAACCGCGTGGCGTGGCCTGGGCGGGGAAGTCCGCAGGGCCGAACACCTCGATCTGCACCTGCTGGCGGTTCAACAGGGCGCGCAGCATGGTCGCGCCTTTGTGAAAGTCCTTTTCGACCCGCACGGGCAAGCCAGATTCCTCACGCTGGCGCAGCCACTGCACGCTGTACGACGCATCGCCCGCGGCACGGGCGATGGTCGAACGCTGCGCCACCGGCGCTGCATCGACCATACGCGTCACGGTGGCGATCTTTTCGATCAGCCCGCTTTCGAGCAACGGCGGCTGCGCCCACACGCTCAGCAGCAGGCTGAACAAGCCCTTGAGCAACAGCAGGCTGAGCATCGCCGCCAAGGTGGTCAGGGCGATCCAGCGGGCGATGGTGATGCGTGGCCGCGGCAAGGCCTTGCGCGCCCAGGCCAGCCAGCTCATCGCTTGTTCACGTTGGCAGTGAACAGGTAGCCGGCATTGCGCAAGGTGCGGATCAACGGCTCGCTGCCGCCATCGGTTTCAAGCTTGCGGCGCAGCCGGCTCACCTGCACATCGATGCTGCGGTCATACGCCTCGTGCGCCTCGCCCCGGGCCAGGTCCAGCAGCTGCTGGCGGCTGAGCACCCGCCGAGGGTGCTCGGCGAACACCAGCAACAGCTCGAACTCGCCGTTGGACAAGGGGATCATCACGTTCTCCGGCGAGCGCAGTTCGCGCCGCAGCACATCCAGCTGCCAGCCGGAAAACTCAAGCACAGTACGTGGGTTGCCCACAGGCCCGGGCGCCGTTTCGCCCGCCCGGCGCAGCACGGCGCGTACCCTGGCCAGCAGCTCGCGGGCGGCGAAGGGTTTGGTCAGGTAGTCATCCGCGCCAAGCTCCAGGCCCACCACCCGATCGCTCAACTCGCCCATGGCGGTCAGCATGATCACCGCCACCTGGTATTCGGCGCGCAGGCGCTGGCACAGCACCAGGCCACTGTCGCCGGGCAGCATCACATCGAGAATGACCAGGTCCGGCACGCGCCGCTCCAGCGCCTGCCAAAGCCCGTCGCCATCGGCGGCCACATCGACGTCATAGCCGTGTTGGCGGAGGAATTTCTGTAACAGATCGAGCACTTCGACATCATCGTCGACAATCAGCAAATGACTCACGCCGGGCACCGCGAACAGAGGTAAATAAGGCGTACTGTAAAGCCAACTTCAGGCATTCGTCATATATTTCAACAACGCAATAAAGTGTCCACGCGGAGATATTTCGGACATTCGCGGGCAATCAATCACCTGCAGCATTGGCAGCAGTTCTTGCCTGGAATGAGCCTTATGCCTCTGTCATTTTCTGCTTGGTTTTCAGCCCGCAACTCGGTACTTGCCTTGACCCTCCTGGCGGCCGGAGGCTACCTGCAGCGGCCACCGTCCAATGGCTACGGGCAAACCGCCTACCAGACCAGCGACCCGGCCGAACCGGCCAACCGCGCCATCTTCGCCTTCAACCGCAGTGTCGACGCCCAGGCACTGGCGCCAGCCACCCATGGCTGCAAGCATGTGCCGGACTTCACTCCCCCCTGCATGCACAACTTTACCGCCAGCCTGAATGGCCACCGCATTATCTGGAGCTGAACCGCGATGAATGACGTACTACAGCCTCCAGTGCTGCTGTTCCGCCGCCTTGAGAGTGGCGCAGAGCAAGCGCTTTTGCATGAACTGGAGGCGCGGGTGTCGGATGATGGTCGCGATCTGATCGTCAGCCGCTACCGCGAGCGCTATGGCAACGGCAATGCACTGCAGCGTCACGAAGTGCACCGCCGCGTGCCGATCGCTGCACTGCTCAAGTGGATGGGCAGGAAAGGCTTGCCGCTCTAGCCGGTGCCGGTACCGCTACGATCTGCAAGGCAGGTGCGGCCCTATCGCCGGCAAGCCGACTCCCACAAGCACAGCGCAGCACCTGTGGGAGCCGGCTTGCCGGCGATAGGGCCACACCATACCCCGATGTCCGAAACGCGCTAGTGGGTGCCTGTTCGACGTGAGACAGACAAAAGCAGCGCTGGCTATCCTCCAGCCGCAATGCCTTGCCATCACTCGAAAAAGAGCCTCGCCCATGACGACTCCAGCCGCCACCTTGGCCTCGCCCTCCACAGCCACCGACCAGCCCCAGGGCTTTCTGGTCAGCATCGTCGGTGCCGCCGCCTTTGCCCACCTGCTCAACGACCTGATCCAGGCCGTGCTGCCTTCGATCTACCCGATGCTCAAGAGCGACTTCTCGCTGAGCTTCGCCCAGATCGGCTGGATCGCGATGGTCTACCAGGTCACCGCCTCGCTGCTGCAACCCTGGGTGGGCATGTACACCGACAAGCACCCACAACCCTACCTGCTGCCCGCCGGCATGCTGGTCACCCTGGTCGGCATCGCCCTGCTCGCCTTCGCCGACAGCTACAGCATGCTGCTGGTGGCCGCGGCGGTGGTCGGCGTCGGCTCGGCCACCTTCCACCCCGAGGCCTCGCGGGTGGCGCGGATGGCCTCCGGCGGGCGCTTCGGCACCGCGCAATCGACCTTCCAGGTGGGCGGCAACACCGGTTCTGCGATCGGCCCGCTGCTGACCGCCGCCATCATCATCCCCCACGGCCAGTCGGCCATCGCCTGGTTCATGCTCGCCGCCGCATTGGCGGTGTGCGTGCTGCTGCGGGTCACCGGCTGGACCGTGCGCCACGGCCAGACCCGGCTCAAGACCTTCGCCGGCCAGCAGGCCCCGGGGCTGTCCAAGGGCGCCATGTGGCGCGCAGTGGGAGTGATCGCGGTGCTGATGTTCGCCAAGTTCGTCTACATCGCCTCGTTCACCAACTACTTCACCTTCTACCTGATCGAGCACTTCGGCCTGAGCGTGCAGCAAAGCCAGCTGTACCTGTTCGTGTTTCTCGCCGCCGTGGCCCTGGGCACCTTCGCCGGCGGGCCAGTGGGCGACCGCATCGGGCGCAAGGCGGTGATCTGGGTGTCGTTCCTGGGCGTGGCGCCCTTCGCCCTCGCCCTGCCCCACGCCAACCTGGCCTGGACGGCGGTGCTGGCGGTGCTCATCGGCCTGGTCATGTCCTCGGCGTTCGCCGCCCTGGTGGTGTATGCCCAGGAGGCGGTGCCGGGCCGGGTCGGCATGGTCTCGGGGGTGATGTTCGGCCTGATGTTCGGCATCAGCGGCATCGGCGCCGCCGGGCTCGGCGAGCTGGCCGACCGCCACGGCATCGAGTGGGTGTACCAGGCGATCGCCTTCCTGCCGCTGCTCGGGCTGGCCACCGCACTGTTGCCGGCGACCCGCTCCAAGGCGCGGCCGGCCACCTGCTGCTAAGATGCCGGCGCAGTATTGCGGCGCTACGGGAGCACCATGGTCAAGCCCTTGAAAGACATGCTGGTGGAGGTGGATGAATGGTCCTGGGAAGTGGGCAGCCGCGCCACCGACTACCCGCCGGACTGGTACATCGCGCCGCACTCGCATGCCAAGCACCAGCTGATCTATGCCATCAAGGGCCTGATGATCGTCGAGTCCCAGGCCGAGCGCTGGACCGTGCCACCGAGCCGCGGCATCTGGATGCCCTGCGGCCAGGTGCACGCCATCCGCTGCGTTGGCGATGTGAAGATGCGCAGCGTGTTCGTGCGCCCCGACGCGGCCGCGCAATTGCCGCGCCAGAGCAAGGCCATCAGCATCTCGGCGTTGCTCAGCGAACTGATCAAGGCCTCGGTGGACTTCACCGGGCCTTTCGTCGAAGACTCGCGCGAGGCGCGCATCATGCGCCTGATCCTCGATGAAATCAGCGTGCTGCCGACCCTGCCGCTGAAGCTGCTGCAGCCCAGCGACCCGCGCCTGCAAGCAATCTGCACGGCGCTGCAGCACAGGCCGCACGACCCCTCCACGGTGGCCGACTGGGGCCTGCACCTGGGCATCGACGAAAAGACCATCCAGCGCCTGTTCCGCAAGGAAACCGGCATGACCTTCGGCCAGTGGCGCCAGCAGGCGCGGCTGATGCAGGCACTGGAACGCATCGCCCTGGGCGAGCGCATCATCGATGTGGCCGGCACCCTGGGCTATGACAGCCCCAGCGCGTTCGCCAGCATGTTCAAACGCCAGTTCGGCATCACCCCGAGCCAATTCTTCAAGTAATTGCGGCCATTTGCAGACAGATCACGCACGCCCCGGACACATCGCGCAGGCTTTGCCATGGGGTCTCGCTTAGTAACATTAAGTTTCATCTAGCCTGGCGAGAGTAGCCACACCCACTCCCCTCTCGAGGCCAATTCCGTGTCGCAACGTCTGCTCTTTTCCCTGCCCCTGCTCACCCTCGCCGTCTCCGCCGCCCACGCCGCAGATACCCTCAACACCCCGCGCCTGGCCGGCATGGACAACTTCCGCGATGTGGCCGGCACCACCACCGCCTACCACACAAGCCACGACGGCGTGATGCGCGGTGGGGTGTTCTACCGCTCCAACGCCCTCACCCCGACTGCCGGCGACCTGGCTGTGCTCAACGGCCTGGGCATCAGCGATGTGTTCGACCTGCGCACCCCCAGCGAAATCGCCGCCACGCCCGACACCCTGCCGGCCGGTGCCCGCTACACCAACATCGACATCATCGGCAGCACCACCTCGGGCGCGAACATCACCGACATGGCGTTCACCAGCGCCGCCCAGGCGCGGGCCATGATGGAAGAAACCAACCGCGCCTTCGTCAGCGACGCCGGCATGCGCGGGCAATTCACCCAGCTGTTCAACGAACTGGCCAGCGCCGACGGCGCGGCGGTGTTCCACTGCACCGCCGGCAAGGACCGCACCGGCTGGACGGCGGCGGTGCTGCAGAGCATCGCCGGGGTCGATGACGCCACGATCATGCAAAACTACCTGGCCACCAACGACTACACCGCCGCCCGCATGGCCGCGACCCTGGCGCACATGCCGCCGAGCATGGCCGCCATCTACGCGCCGTTGATCGGTGTCGACGCCAGCTACCTGCAGGCGGGCCTGGACCAGGTGACCGCCGAGTACGGCAGCATGGACAACTACCTGAAGCAGGGCCTGGGCCTGAGCCAGGAAACCATCTACGTGCTGCGCGGCAAGATGGTGCGCTACAACACTTTGCCCGGCGAGGCCGGCCTGCAGGGCAACGCCGCTGCCGGTGCGCGCCTGCTTGGCCAGTTGCAGGACAGCGCGCTGTCCGGCACCTACAGCGCCTACAACTACTACCTGCAATCGGCCATCGACGCCGGCACCCTGGGCGGCGTCGAGGCCACCGTCGGCGGCCAGGTGCACGCCGACGCCGCCAGCTTCCTGCTGCGCCAGGCGAGCATGATCGACCGCGCAGCGGCGCCGTTTGCCGATGGCAGCGACCTCAAGGTCGGCCAGTCGCGCCTGTGGAGCACCGCACTGGCCGGCTACCTGGGCACCGACGGCTCGGCCCACGCCGCCAGCAGCAACGAGCACAGCCAAGGCCTGATGATCGGCATGACCCAGCGCTTCTCCGAACAGCTCAGCGCCCATGCCGGCGTCGGCTACAGCCAGGGCAACGTCGGCGGTGCCGGCGGCGAGGCCGACACCGACCTGACCTTCCTGCGCCTGGGTGCGCGCTTCGCCCCGGGCAGCCTGGAGCAAGGCCTGTTCATCGACGCCAACGCCAGCGCCGGCTACCTCGACTACAGCAGCAAGCGCGAGCTCGGCGGCGGCCTGGGCACGGCCAAGGGCGACAGCCACGGCACCCTGGCCGGCGGCAGCCTGGCGCTGGGCTATCGCATGAATACCAGCGCCCTGGTGCTGGAGCCGAGCCTGGGCGTGCGTGTCAGCCGCGTCGACCTTTCCGGGTTCACCGAAAAAGGCAGCGAGTTGGCGCTGCAAGTGGACGACCTGAAAGAAACCCGGCGCAGTGCCTTCACCAACCTCAAGGCATCCTTCGCCGCGATTCCCATGGGTAGCTGGCAACTGGTGCCGGGCATCGAAGTGGGCTACGACCACGCCCTGGGCGACCACCAGGTCGACAGCGAAGGCCACCTGCTGGGGCTGGATATCGAACAACGCGCCGCCTTCGACAACCGCGACCAGTTCAATGCCGGCGTGAACCTGATGGCCAACCTCGGCGCGCTGAGTGTCGGCGCGGAAGTGGCGGCATTGAGCGGTGGCGATAGCCATGGCGTGAGCGGCAGCCTCAAGGCCAGCTACGCCTTCTGAGTGTAACTGCACCTTCTGCACGCTGGCCCGACTCCTGTGGGAGCGGGCTTGCCCGCGAAGCAGGCAGCGCGGTGGCTGGCACCGGCTGCGCCGGTGTTCGCGGGGCAAGCCCGCTCCCACAGCAATCGCGTGCACCCACAAAAATGCCTGAACCCGGGCCTAACTCTCCTGTGGGAGCGGGCTTGTCCCGCGAAGCAGGCAGCGCGGTGGCTGGCACCGGCTGCGCCGGTGTTCGCGGGGCAAGCCCGCTCCCACAGCAATCGCGTGCCCACAAAAATGAGTGAATCCGGGCCCAACTCTCCTGTGGGAGCGGGCTTGTCCCGCGAAGCAGGCAGCGCGGTGGCTGGCACCGGCTGCGCCGGTGTTCGCGGGCAAGCCCGCTCCCACAGCAATCGCATGCCCACAAAAATGAGTGAAGCCGGGCCTAACTCTCCTGTGGGAGCGGGCTTGCCCGCGAAGCAGGCAGCGCGGTGGCTGGCACCGGCTGCGCCGGTGTTCGCGGGCAAGCCCGCTCCCACAGCAATCGCGTGCACCCACAACAATGAGTGAACCCGGGCCTAACTCCTGTGGGAGCGGGCTTGTCCCGCGAAGCAGGCAGCGCGGTGGCTGGCACCGGCTTTGCCGGTGTTCGCGGGGCAAGCCCGCTCCCACGGCAATCGCGTGCTCCTACAAGAATGAGTGAAGCCGGGCCTAACTCTCCTGTGGGAGCGGGCTTGCCCGCGAAGCAGGCAGCGCGGTGGCTGGCACCGGCTGCGCCGGTGTTCGCGGGGCAAGCCCGCTCCCACGGCAATCGCGTGCTCCTACAAGAATAAGTGAAGCCGGGCCTAACTCCTGTGGGAGCGGGCTTGCCCGCGAAGCAGGCAGCGCGGTGGTTGGCACCGGCTGCGCCGGTGTTCGCGGGGCAAGCCCGCTCCCACGGCAATCGCGTGCTCCTACAAGAATGAGTGAGTTCGCCCTAGCTCAGCCCACGCCTGACCTGCGCCGGGCTCACCCCGAAGGCCTGCTGGAAATACTGGGTGAACCGCCCGGCATTGCTGAAGCCATGCTGCAAGGCCACCTCCGCCACCGACCCACCCACCTCGCTTGCCAGCACCTTGCGCGCCTGTTCAAGGCGCACCTGGCGCTGAAAGCCGACGATCGAAGTACCGGCAAAACGCCGAAACCCTTCCTGCAGCGCGCGCAAGCTGACATTGGCCAACGCCGCCAGCTCAGTGCCACTGACAGGGCTGGCAGGATGCTCGCGGATATACCCCATCGCCAGCTTCACATGGCGCGGCGCAAGCGATGGCGTGGGCCTGCGCAGCGCCTCGCTGTAGTTGTGCGGCCAGGCTTCGAGCAGCGCATCCACCAGCATGTCCTGCAAGCGCTGGGGCATCAGCAAACCGCTGTTGAGCAGCTGATCGAACGCGTTGCCGGTGGCCATTTCGAGCAACGCGCGGATGCCCTGGAAGGCCGGCAACCTGAGGTCCACCACCGGGGCAAACCGCACCGGCTCTGCCAATGGCCGCTCCAGCAACGCCACCAGCCGCTCCACGAACAACCCACGGCGCAGCGACATGCCGCACTGGGCATGGCCCTCGGCAAAGCGCATGGAGCGCAGCTCCTGCTTGTCGACGGCCAGCCCCACCTGGGCACCACCAATCGACTCGCCGCGGTGATCGAAAATGATCTTGCCGGCCGTGGGCAGCACGAAGGTGATTTCATCCTGCGGGGTGGGCAGCACGAACGTGAAGTCGCCCTGGTACCGCATGCGCCGCACGCTCATGCCTTCATAGCGGCCGTAGACACCGCTGATGACGATGTCCTGCGCCAGGCGTGGCAGGTCGCTGTAGAGGTTGCCGTGCAGCTGGGTGAACAGCGCGGCGAAGTCGTCGCTGCGCATGTTGGCGGAGCGCAGCATGAATGACTTGCGGGTTGTGCCTGGGTACACCGTTTGGCTTTCCTTTATCGCCGCGAGACGGGACCAGCAACCTAGCAGGCGGGCATGACAGCGCCGTGACGATCAGGCCGGTATGGCGCTGCCGCGATCACGCACCAGGCCCGTGATCGGGGCGCACAAGGTTCAGTGCAGGCCCGCTTCGGCGGCCACTTCAGGCTGCCCCTGCCCTATCGCCTGCGCCAGATGATTGGCCGCGATGTAGCCAAAGGTCATGGCCGGCCCAATGGTCGAACCCGGGCCCGGATAGGTCTTGCCCATCAGCGCCGCACTGGTATTGCCGATCGCGTACAACCCTTCGATCCGCGAACCATCCGGGCGCAGCACCCGCGCTTGCGCATCGGTGCGCAAACCGCCTTTGGTACCCAGCTCGCCCGCATCGATGCGCAGCGCGTAGTACGGTGCCCGCTCCAGCGGGCCGAGGCAGGGGTTGGGCCGGCAGTGGCTGTCGCCGTAGTAGCGGTCGAACAGGCTGTCCCCTTTGCCAAAATCGGTGTCCACGCCCTTGACTGCCTGCTGGTTGAGGCGCTGCACGCTCTGCGCCAGGCCCTGGGCATCCACGCCGATCTTGGCGGCCAGCGCGGCCAGGCTGTCGGCGCGGTAGATCACCTTGTCCAGCCAGCCATCGGGGATCTTGCTGTCCGGCTGCACCGTGCCTGGCAACAGCACGCCGCAGGGGTAGCGCTTGCGGTACTCGGCATCGAAGATCAGCCAGGCAGGCACGTTGGCGCCGTTACGCGCCTGGTCGGCGTACATGGCGTAGATGATGTCCGGGTAAGGCGCCGCCTCGTTGACGAAGCGCTGGCCTTGGCCATTGACCATGATGCAGCGCGGGAACGCCCGCTCGACGAACAGCGCCCGCTGCTTTTCCTCGCCGGGAACGTGCACGGTCGGCGCGCCCCAGGTATGGCTCATCAGCGCCACATCGGCACCCAGCTCAAGGCCTGCGCGGATGCCGTCGCCGCTATTGATCGGCGGCGCTGCCGTCCATTGGGCGCTGGTGGGGCCGGGCAAATACTGCTCGCGCATGAGCTGGTCGGCCTCGAAGCCGCCGCAGCCGAGGATCACTCCGGCAGTGGCCTGCACGTTCACCGCCCGGCCCTGGCGTTCGAGCACCACCCCGGTGACCTTGCCGCCCTGGCTGCACAAGCTGCGCATCGGCGTTTGCAGCCACAGCTCGATACCCCTGGCCTGCATCGCTGCGCGCAAGCTCGCGACCAGGGCGTTGCCCAGCGTCAGGCGGCGGTCGCGCGGGGTGCGCCGGCGCCAGCGCAGGTCGGCGAGGTAACGCAGGCCCAGGCGCGCCGTCAGCCACAGCCAGCCGGGCTCCTTGGTGACGATGGTGTGCGCCTCTACCTGGGTCATGGCGATGCGCCCGGCGATCAGGGTAGCTGGCGACGAGGCGCGCAGGCGCTGGAATTCATCGCCCAGGCGGGCCGCATCGAAGACGGCCGGCTCCATGGTGCGGTAGCCCGGCTTGCCGCCTTCGCGCTCGGGGTAGTAGTCGGGGTAACGCGCAACGGCGTGAAAGTGCGTCTGGGCGCGGGCGGCCAGGTAGCCGACCATCCTCGGGCCGTGTTCCAGGTAGGCGTCGATGCGGGCGGGGTCGTAGTCCTCGCCAACCGTGGCGCGCAGGTAGCTGCGCGCCTGCTCGGGTGAATCGCTGCCGCCCAGGCCTTCGATCTGCGCGTTGCAGGGCACCCAGATGCCGCCGCCGGAGATCGCCGTGGTGCCGCCGTACTCGGCGGCCTTTTCCACCATCAGCACCGACAGGCCGTGGTCATGGGCGCGCAGCGCCGCGGTCATGGCGCCGGCGCCGGAGCCGACCACGACCACGTCGTAGGCGGCATCCCAGCGCGCGGCATGGGTGTTGTCATTGTTCATTGATGCCCTTCTCCATGAGCGGCCACCGGCCGCGATTGCGACGATTCCAGGCCGGCCCGGCGGCTGCGGTTGCTCAAGGCAACAAGCGCATGGCCCCGAGCGCCGGCATGTAGCACGACTGATAGCCAGGCTGGCAGTAGAAGGCCATGCGCTGGGGCAAGGGTTTGACCATCGCCGACACATAGGCCGCGACGAAGGCAGAAACGATCAGGGTCAGGCAAACTTTTCTTGTTTTCATGGCCATGCCTCTAAACGCAACGAGGGGTGAGCTGCCAGCCTAGAACCGCCGCCGCCCGCCGGCTTCGTCCAAACGGACGAGGCCGGCGGGCCTCAACCCAGTGCTCGGCGCAGGTCCGCAGCGGCGCCCTGCAAGGCCTGCGCGGCGGCGTCGACGAACGGCGCCAGGCTGATGAAGCCGTGCACCATGCCGTCGCAGCGCTGCAGGCGCACGCTCACCCCGGCTGCCTGCAGGCGTTCGGCGAAGGCCTCGCCTTCATCGCGCAGCGGGTCGTATTCGGCGCTGAGCAAGGTGGTGGCCGGCAGGCCCTGGAGGTTGTCGTCGCGCAGCGGCGAAGCCAGGGGGTCTTCAGCTTGTTGCGGATGCGCCAGGTACTGCCCCCAGAACCAGCCCATCATGGCCCGCGACAACAGGTAACCCTCGGCGAACTGGGCGTAGGACGCGCTGGCGCACGCGGCATCGGTCACCGGATAGAACAGGCACTGGTGGCGGATCGCCGGCCCTCCCTGTTCACGGGCCAGGCGACAGACGGCGATGGCCAGGTTGCCACCGGCACTGTCGCCGGCCACCGCCAGGCGGCCGGCGTCCACATCCAATGCTTGGGCATGTTCGACAAGCCACCGGGTCGCGGCGTAACAGTCGTGCGGCGCCGCCGGGAAGCGCGCCTGCGGTGCCAGGCGATAGGCCACCGACACCACCACCGCACCCGTCTCCAGCGCCAGCGTCCGGCACAGGTTGTCGTGGGTGTCGAGGTTGCCGATCACGAAACCGCCGCCATGGAAGAACACCAGCAAGGGCAGGCCATCGCGCTCCAACGGGCGGTACAGGCGCGCGGCGAGCATGCCCTGGGCGCCGCCCACTTCGATATCGCGCACTTCGGCCATGTCCGCACCCGGCAAGGGCGGCATCAGGTTGTCGGCATACAGGCGGTACTGGCAGGCATCGAGGGTGGCGTAATCGGGCTCGCCCTGGGCGCTGAAACCCTGCAGCACGGCGGCAATCTGGTTATCGAGCGGCATGGCTGTCCCCTTCGAGTTCGGGCATGGCGAAAGTCGGGTTGGTTTCGTCGAGCACGCTGCGCAGGCGCCGCTCCAGGGCTGGTTTGAACGCCTTGTGCGGCAGGATCCAGAAGCGCTTTTCATCCACGGCCTGGAACACCAGCGCGGCCAGCTCGCGCGGGTTCATGCCAGCCCGAATGCTGCTGTCGAGCGCGGCGCTGAACGACGCTGCCGGGCCGGCCTCGACCGGGTCGGAGTCCATGATCGCGCTGGCCACCGCGCCCGGGCAGAGCACCGACACCGAAACCTGCGCACCCAACTGTGCCAGCTCGTAATGCAGGGTTTCGCTGAGCGCCACCACGGCCTGCTTGGTCACGGTGTACGGCGCCATCAATGGGCTGCACACCAGCCCCGCCAGCGACGCGGTATTGACCACGTGGGCCGGGCGCCCCTGCTCGAGCAGCAAGGGCACGAAACAGCGGATGCCGTTGATCACCCCACGCAGGTTGATGTCGAGGATGCGCTGCCACTGCCCGGCGTCTATTTGCCAGCTGTAACCGGTCTGCATCACGCCGGCGTTGTTGAACACCAGGTCGACGCCGGCAAAGCGCGCCAGGGCCGCCTCGCGCAACTGCGCCATCTGCTCGGCGTCGCCCACGTTGGTCACCCGCGCCAGCACCTCGGCGCCCTGCCCCTGCAACTGCGCGGCCAACGCCATCAGGCGCGGCGCATCGACATCCGCCAGCACCAGGCGCAGGCCCAGCTGCGCCGCATGCTCGGCCAGCCCGCGGCCAATGCCGCTGGCCGCACCGGTGATCACTGCTACCCGTCCCGCCATCACGTTCTCCTGCCACTGGCTGATGGCTGCCAGTAAATCGGCCCTGCTGTCGGCGGCCATCGTCCGTTCAGACGATGACCGCCCCGCCACGCGCGGCAGAATCGCTTGGGTGCACCGTACCGTCGGCCGCGCCGCCTGTGCGGCCCTGAGAAGAACCGGAGAACAACAACATGAGCACACTGCACCGTATCGAAGCCAAGCTGCTGGAGGACCGCTACGCGCGCGGCTGGCACTGCCTGGGCCTGGCCGCCGACTACCGCGACGGCAAGGCCCACCGCCTGGACGTGTTCGGCACACGCCTGGTGGCCTTCCAGGGCGAGGACGGCCAGCTGAACATTCTCGACGGCTACTGCCCGCACATGGGCGCCGACCTGAGTACCGGCTGCGTCGAAGGCAACGCCATCCGCTGCCCGTTCCATGGCTGGCGCTGGAACGCCGACGGCGTGTGCGACGACATCCCCTACGCCAAGCGCATCCCGCCGCGGGCCAAGGTCAAGCGCTGGCCGATCATGGAGCAGAACCACCTGCTGTTCGTGTGGAACGACCCCGAAGGCAACGCGCCGATCGCCGAGCAGGCCATCCCGCGCATCGATGCCTGCCACGACGCGCAATGGGCATCGTGGGAAATCGCCGAGCTGAAAATCGACACCAACTGCCGCGAGCTGATCGACAACATCGCCGACATGGCCCACTTCGACACCGTGCACGGCGCGCCGATCGATGCCTTCAGCAACGTCTTCGAAGGCCACACCGCCACCCAGATCATGCGTGCACGCAGTGCGCGGCTCTCCGGTGACAGCGTGCTGAGCACCGTCGCCACCTACTACGGCCCGGCCTACCAGATCACCGAAATGACCGGCGCCATGGGCGACCAGCCGATCCATTCGGTGCTGCTCAACTGCCACGTGCCGATCGATCTGAACAGCTTCACCCTGCGCTATGGCGTGCTGGTGAAGAAGATCCCGGGGCTGAGCGAAGAAGACAACCAGGCCATCGCCAAGGCCTATGTCGCCCAGGCCCAGGCAGCGTTCTACGAGGATGTGGCGATCTGGCACAGCAAGACCCGCGTCGACAACCCGCTGCTGTGCGACGGCGACGGCCCGGTGTACCAGCTGCGCCGCTGGTACGAGCAGTTCTACACCGATATTGCGCTGATTGGCGACGAAACCCGTACCCGCAAGCACTTTGATGTGTGTGGCGCCGAGCGCGCCTGACAGCTGCCCCCTGGCACCCGATCAGCGCTACGAAACGACCGCTGATCGGGCCTGTAACAGGACATTGCGCGTAAACAAGGACACCGTTTATGCTCGCCGACGCCAGTGCTAATAATAATAAACGGTACGCCTTCATGCAGAGTCTCACCCTGGAAGACTTCAGCGAGCTGGTCGGTCAGCTCTATCAGGGCCCCATGGAAAACATCCCCTGGGTCACCTTCCTCAACCAGCTCAATCGGCTCCTCGACAGCAAGTACGTCACCTTCATCCTGCGCCCACCCAGCAGCCAGGTGGATGGCCTGATGGTCAGCACCAACGGCACCTCCAGCGAAGCCACCAACTCCTACAACAAGCACTTCTACGCCCTGGACCCGTTCATCGGGTTGCCCAACAGCGAGGTCGTGGCCCTGAGCGACTACCTGCCGGAGGCCGAGCTGCGGCAATCGGAATTCTTTCGCAACTTCCTCGAGCCGGTGGATGTGTTCCATATCCTCGGCGTGGACATCAACACCAGCGACGGCGCCCAGTGCCGCCTGCGCATCAGCCGCGGGCGCGACGACCCGCCCTTCGTCAGCGCCGAAAAAACCCTGCTGGCGCGCTTCATCCCGCACCTTGAGCAATCGATCAAGGTGCACATGCAGCTCAACCGCATCGAGATCGAACGCAACCTGTATGCCGGCGCGGTCGACCAGATGGCCGTGGGCACCATCATCCTCGACGAAACCGGCAAGGTGCTGCAGACCAACCAGGTGGCCGAACGGCTGCTGCAGGAGAAGGACGGCATCAAGCAGGTCAACGATGGCCTGCAGGTCGGCAGCGCCCGCGACACCCAGGAGTTTCGCCGCCTGGTGCGCCAGGCCATGCTTTCGCAGAAGGGCAACCAGGCCACGGTGGTCGAGGCCATGCGCGTCACCCGCCCGTCCGGCCGCGCCGACCTTGGCATCATCGTGCGCTCGGTGCCGCTGGCGGCCTGGAGCGAGGGCAAGCAATGCCCCGCCGTGGTGATCTTCATCAGCGACCCGGAGCAGCAGAGCTCCGCCCCCCAGGAAATCGTCCGCGCCCTGTTCGACTTCACCCCGGCGGAAACCCAGCTGGCCATGCTCCTGGCCAACGGCCTGACCCTCGACGAAGCCTCCGAGGAACTGGGCATCAGCCGCAACACCTCGCGCGCGCACCTGCGTTCGACCTTCTCCAAGACCGGCGTCACCCGCCAGACCATGCTGGTGCGGCTGATCTTGCGCAGCGTCGCCACTCTCGGCTGAGCCCAGGCTGCCATCGTCCGCCCGGACGATGGCAGCCACCCCTGGCCGCGCCATAGTAGGCCTGTCGCTTACCGTCGCCAGAGGCCCGCCCCATGCGCCAGAGCCCTACCATCCTCAAGACCGAGCTGCTGGCCAAGAGCAGCCATTTCCAGATCGAAGCGCTGCACCTGCAGTTCAGCAATGGCCAGCGCCGCATCTACGAGCGCCTCAACGGCACCGGTTACCGCTCGGTGCTGCTGGTGGCGATGCCAGACCCCCAGCATGTGCTGATGGTCCGCGAGTACGCGGTGGGGGTCGAAGGCACCCTGCTCGGCCTGCCCAAGGGCGGCGCCGAGGCTGGCGAAAGCTACCTGCAGGCGGCGCAGCGCGAGCTTGGCGAAGAGGTGGGGCTGCGCAGTGCGCGGCTGACCGAACTGGGCGACCTGACCTTGGCGCCTGGCCACCTGGGCCATCGCTGCCGGGTAGTGCTGGCCGAACAGCTCAGCCCGTGCACCCGGCTGGCCGGCGATGAACCCGAGCCTCTGGAATGCCTGACCCTGCCGATGGCGCAGATCCCCGCCCTGGTCGCCAGCGGCGAGCTGCACGAAGCGCGGGCGATCGCGGCAATCTTCATGGCCATGGGGGTGCTGGCGCAGCGTAGCTGACGCCAGCGAACGCCCGCCTCAGGTTGGCAGCACCCCGCGCGCACGGGACAGGGTCAGGGCCAGGTCCTCGATCATGTCTTCCTGCCCACCCACCGTGCCGCGGCGCCCCAGCTCCACCAGCAGCTCACGCGCCGGCACGCCGTACTTGAGCTGTGCGCGCTTGGCAAACAGCAGGAACGAGCTGTACACCCCGGCGTAGCCCAGGGTCAGGGCATCGCGGTCCAGGCGGATCGGCTGGTCCATCATCGGCACCACGCGGTCCTCGGCCACATCCATGATCCGGTACAGGTCCACGCCGCTGTGCACGCCCATGCGCTCGAGCACGGCGACGAACACCTCCAGCGGCGTGTTGCCGGCCCCGGCGCCCAGCCCTGCGACCGAACCGTCGATGCGCGCCGCGCCCGCCTCGATCGCCGCCAATGAGTTGGCAATGGCCATGCCCAGGTTGTGATGGCCATGAAAGCCCACCTCAACCCCCGGCTCCAGGCCCGCGCGCAGCACAGCGATCTTCTCGCTCACTTCATCGGGCAGCATGTAGCCTGCCGAGTCGGTGCAGTAGATGCAGTTGGCGCCATAGCTCTGCATCAGGCGCGCCTGCTCCAGCAGCTTATCGGCGCTGACCATGTGCGCCATCATCAGGAAGCCCACGGTGTCCAGGCCCATCTTCGCCGCCATGCCGATGTGCTGGCCGGACACGTCGGCCTCGGTGCAGTGGGTGGCCACGCGGATGGTCGAAACGCCGTGTTCATGGGCCATCTTCAGGTGGTCGAGGGTGCCGATCCCCGGCAGCAGCAGGGCCGAAACCTTGGCCTGCTTGAGCCGTGGAATCACCGCACTGAAGTATTCCTCGTCGCTGTGCGCCGGCAAACCGTAGTTCAACGAGGCGCCGCCCAGGCCATCGCCGTGGGTGATCTCGATCAGCGGCACGCCGGCCGCGTCCAGCCCGGTGGCCACCTCGACCATCTGTTTGATGCTGATCTGGTGACGCTTGGCATGCATGCCGTCACGCAGGCTCATGTCGTGCAGCAGCACGTTCTTGCCTTGCAGGTTCATGGTCACTCTCCTCAACGGGCGGGCAATTGCAGGGCGCCCTTGTGGGCTTCTTCGGCGAACATTTCAGCGGTGCGCAGGCCGGCGGCGGTCATGATGTCGAGGTTGCCGGCCGACTTGGGCAGGAAGTCGCCCAGGCCCTCCACCTCGATGAAAATCGACACCTGGTTGCCGTCGAACACCGGGCCGTTGACCAGCTTGTAGCCGGGCACGTAGCGCTGCACTTCGCTGACCATGCTTAGCACCGAGGCGCGGATGGCGTCCTGGTCCGGGGTGTCGTCGGTCAGGCAGTGGATGGTGTCGCGCATCATCAGCGGCGGCTCGGCCGGGTTGATGACGATGATGGCCTTGCCGCGCCGCGCGCGGCCGATGCTTTCCACCGCCCCTGCGGTGGTGCGGGTGAACTCGTCGATGTTCTGCCGCGTGCCCGGCCCCACCGAGCGCGAGGACACCGTGGCGACGATCTCGCCGTAGGCCACCGACTGGATGCGCGACACCGCCGCGACCATGGGGATGGTCGCCTGGCCGCCGCAGGTGACCATGTTGACGTTCATCGCAAGCTGGGCGGCATGCGCCTTGAGGTTGACCGGCGGCACGCAGAACGGGCCGATGGCCGCCGGGGTGAGGTCGATCATGACCACGCCCAGCGCGTTGAGTTTTTCGCTGTTGCGGGCATGGGCGTAGGCCGAGGTGGCATCGAAGGCGATGCGGATATCGTCGTCCAGCACGTGCGGCAGCAGGCCGTCGAGGCCTTCGGCGGTGGTCTTCACGCCCATCTCGCGAGCGCGCTTGAGGCCTTCGGACTCAGGGTCGACGCCGACCATCCACACCGGTTCGATCCATTCGGAGCGCAGCATTTTCATCAGCAGGTCGGTGCCGATGTTTCCCGGGCCGATAATGGCCGCTTTCAGTTTCTGGCTCATGGCCTTGCTCCTTGGTCAGGCACGGAAGGACACCTGGGCGCTGCCCAGGCCGTCGATGGTCAGGAAAAACTGGTCGCCGGCCTGCACCGGCTCCAGCGGCACCAGCGAACCGGAGAGAATCACCTCGCCGGCCTTGAAGGGGATGCCGAAGGCGCCGAGGGTGTTGGCCAGCCAGGCGACCGCGGTCAGCGGGTTGCCCTGCACGGCCGAGCCCAGGCCCTCGCTCAGGGGCTGGCCGTTCTTCGACACGCGCATGTGCAGGTTGGGCAGGTCCAGGGTGCGTGGGTCGATGCGCTGGTTGCCGAGCACGAACACGCCGCAGGAGGCGTTGTCGGCCACCGTGTCCTGGATGCGGATGCGCCAGCCGTGAATGCGCGAATCGACGATCTCGAAGCAGGCGCTCACGTAGTCGGTCGCCGCCAGTACATCGGCTTGCGTCACGCCGGGGCCGGCCAGGTCGTGCTTGAGCACGAAGGCGATCTCGCCTTCGGCGCGTGGCTGGATCAGGCGCTGTTCGGCCAGGGAAATGTCGGCACCGTCGTCGAAGGCCATGCTGCGGGTGATGAAGCCGAAGTCCGGCTGATGCACGTCGAGCATGCGCTGCACGGCGGCCGAGGTGACGCCGATCTTCTTGCCGATCACCCGGTCGCCGGCGGCCACCCGGCGCTGCATGCTGTGCAGGGAGATGTGGTAGGCATCCTCGAGGGTCATGTCTGGCCAGCGCTCGGTCAACGGCGCCAGGGTCTGGCCCTCGGTCAGGGCCTGGTAGAGCTCGTCGCCGTAGTGCTGGCGAAGCTGCGCGGTCATGGCCGGCCCTCCGCGAGAAACGCCAGGCACTCGCGGTTGAACAGCTCGCGGTGCTCGACCATCACCCAGTGGCCGCACTCGCTCAACAGCACGAAGCGGATGCGCTGGCAGGCCTGCATCAGCGTCTGCGCGCCGGAGGCCGGGCAGAATTTGTCGTCCATGCCCCAGAAGCCGAGGATCGGGCAGGCCAGCTGCGCCACCTGCTCGGCCATGTTCGGCACATCCATGGTCGAGAGCACGCAAGGGGGCTGCTCGGCGACCACCGCCACGCGCTCGGCCACGGTTTCGTCGTCGATCAGCGCCGGGTCGAACAGTTGCAGGCTGAGCAGGCGCTTCATCGCGCTGGCATCGCGCAGCTCACCGCTGGCGAACGCGGCGGCCATGCGCTGGATGCCTTCCATCTGCAGGTAGTACTGGGCCTTGTCCATCAGGCCGCCGGGGGCCATCAGCACCAGGCGGGTGACCCGCTCGGGGTGGCGCAAGGCGATGGCGATGGCGATGGCGCCACCCAGGGAGTTGCCCACCAGGGTGCAGCGCGGGATGTCCAGGGCGTCGAGCAGGCCCAGCAGGGCGTCGACGAAAAAGTCCAGGGTGTAATCGCTCAGCGGCTTGTCGGACGCCCCGTAACCAGGCAGGTCGGGCACGATCACGCGGTGGCCGGCGGCGGCGAAGGCCGGGTAGTTGTGCTTGAAATTGCTGTGCCCGCTGGCGCCAGGGCCGCTGCCGTGGATGAAGACGACCGGCTCGCCTATGCCTGTGTCGTGGTAGTGCAGCTGCAGGCCGCTGGCTAGCGTGACCTTGTGCCCTTGCGCTGGTGCGCCCATGGGGAAACCTCCCGGCTCATTGTTGTGCCGGAATTATTCAGAGGGGGCTGCAGCGCAACATCGTCCGAGAGGACTACGCGGGGGCAATAGTCCCTTTGGACGTAGGCCCGAGCCGCAGCGGCGCCTAGGATCGGGGGCATTTCCCTGACGACAAGGCTTCCCCATGCACGACCCCTTGAGCTTTCACGACAAAGTCGTCCTGGTCACCGGTGGTGGCAAGGGCGTGGGCAGAGGCATCAGCCGGCGATTCCTGGAGTGTGGCGCCCACGTGGTGATCTGCGGCCGCCAGGCCCCGGAGCGGCTGCCGGCGCGCGCTGGCCGCGAGGCGCTGTTCCTGCCCTGCGACGTGCGCGATGTGGAGCAGCTGGAGCGCTTGATGGGCAGCATCCTGGAACGTTTCGGCCGCCTCGATGTGCTGGTGAACAATGCCGGGGGCGCGCCTTATGCCGATGCGGCCAGTGCCTCGCCGCGCTTCTCCGAATCGATCATCCGCCTCAACCTGCTGGCCCCGCTCAACCTCTGCCAGCTGGCCAACCGGGTGATGCAGGCACAGCCCGAGGGCGGCAGCATCATCAACATCTGCAGCGTCAGCGCCACCCGCCCTTCCCCCGGCACCGCCGCCTATGGCGCCGCCAAGGCCGGGCTGCTCAACCTCACCCGCTCGCTGGCCGTGGAATGGGCACCGAAGGTGCGAGTCAATGCAGTGACTGCCGGGCTGATCCTCACCGAACAGGCCGGCCTGCACTACGGCGACGACCAGGCGGTGGCCCAGGTGGCGGCGACCATCCCCCTGGGCCGCCTGGCCGAGCCTGACGACATCGGCGACACTTGCCTCTACCTCGCCTCGCCCCTGGCCCGCTACGTCAGCGGCGCCGACCTGGCCGTGCACGGCGGCGGTGAACGCCCGGCATTTCTCGATGCGGCGAATGCCCACTGAACCTGGAGATTGCACATGAACCGCATCGCTCGCCACACCGTGGCCCTGAACCTGACCCGCGACCAGGCTTGGAGCAAGCTGCGCGACCTCAGCCTGGCCCCGCACTATGTGCCGGGGTTGACCGGCAGCCAGTTCCACCCCGGCGCCCGCGAGGGCATGGGCGCCAGCCGCCGGGTCATGCGCAAGGGTGGGCAGTGGCTGGATGAAAGCGTGGTGCAGTGGGAGGACGGCGCGGGGTTCGTGCTGGTGTTGCACAAAGGCAATGCCGGCGCGCCGTTTCCGTTTCGCCAGGCCAGTTTCAGGTATTGGCTGGAGGGCTCGGGGGACAGCTGCCGCATGAGCACCAGCCTGCATTATCGACTGCGCGGCGGGCGGTTGGCCGAATGGCTGCTGGGCCGGGCGTTCGACAAGGTGGTGCGGGAGATTGGTGAAAACCTCAAGGCCTACTATGAGAGTGGGCGCACGCAGAACAAGGACCTGCAGGATGACGGCAGTGCGATATGAAATCGCTTTTGCCTGGGCTGGCCCTATCGCTGGCAAGCCAGCTCCCACAAGTACCCCGCTGCCCTCGAGAATAGTGGCGTACCTGTGGGAGCCGGCTTGCCGGCGATGAGGTCCTTTATACCCCGCTGCCCTCAAGAATAGTGACGTACCTGTGGGAGCCGGCTTGCCGGCGATGAGGTCCTTTTTACCCCGCTGCCCTCAAGAATAGTGACGTACCTGTGGGAGCCGGCTTGCCGGCGATGAAGTCCTTTTTACCCCGCTGCCCTCAAGAATAGTGACGTACCTGTGGGAGCCGGCTTGCCGGCGATGAAGTCCTTTATACCCCGCTGCCCTCAAGAATAGTGACGTACCTGTGGGAGCCGGCTTGCCGGCGATAGGGCCCTCAAATCCCCCCAAGCAGCGAGTTCATTGCGCCCCCACGTTAACTTCACTCCAATACGCCTTCATGCTGCGAATCAACCCCCGCTCATCAAACGCCATCACATCGATCACATCCAGCGCACGCCCACCAAACACCACGCGAAACGGCACCGCGCCCTGCCCATCGCAGGTCGCCCGCACCGGCCCGGTCAGCGCCGCCGACACCTGCATGGCCCCCAGCCCCTGGCGGTAGAACGCGGCAATGGCCGCGATCCCCTGCAGCGGCGCCGTGCCAACCGGGTCCTCAACCGTGGCATCTTCGCCATACAGCGCCAGGATGCCGTCGATATCCCCGGCATCCACCAGCGCCACGTAGCGCTGCATCAGCACCTGAACCTGCTGCGCCGTCGGCACGCCCATCTCAGGCCACCTCGAACAGCGCGGCAGCACCCATGCCGCCACCAATGCACATGCTCACCACCACATAGCGCACACCGCGGCGCTTGCCCTCGATCAGCGCATGCCCGACCATCCGCGACCCGGACATGCCGAACGGATGGCCAATGGCGATGGCGCCGCCGTTCACATTGAGCCGGTCGTCATCGATGCCCAAGGTGTCCCGGCAATACAGCACCTGGCAGGCGAACGCCTCGTTCAGCTCCCACAGGCCGATATCCTGGACCTTCAGGCCATGGCGCTTGAGCAGCTTGGGAATGGCATACACCGGCCCGATGCCCATCTCGTCCGCCTTGCACCCCGCCACCGCCAGGCCGCGATAGATGCCCAGCGGCTGCAACCCACGCTGCTCGGCCAGGCGTGCATTCATCAGCACCGCCGCCGAGGCGCCGTCCGACAACTGCGAGGCGTTGCCCGCGGTGATGAAGCGCCCGGCGCCGGTCCACTGCCCACCGCCCCACACCGGCTCCAGTGCAGCCAGGCTGGCTGCGCTGGTGTCGGGGCGGTTGCACTCGTCCTGGCGCAAGGTCACCGGCTCGTGCCGGCTCTCGCCGCTGGCCTTGTCCAGCAGCAGCTTGTGCGTGAGCAGCGGCGCCAGCTCCTGGTCGAACAGCCCGGCCTGTTGCGCCTGGGCGGTGCGCAGCTGGCTGTGCAGGCTGTAGGCATCCTGCTCCTCGCGGCTGATGCCGTAGCGCTGGGCGACGATCTCGGCAGTCTCGATCATCGGGATGTAGGCGCTAGGGTCGCGCTCCAGCACCAGGCCAGACTGCAGGCGGTAGAGGTTCTTGTGCTTGTTCTGCACCAGCGAGATCGACTCCAGGCCACCGGCCACGGCAATGTCGAGTTCGTTGCAGATGATGCCCTTGGCGGCGATGGCAATGCTCATCAACCCCGAGGCGCACTGGCGCTCCACCGCCATGCCGGCGACCTGCGCCGGCAGCCCGGCCGCCGTGGCGCACAGGCGCCCCAGGTTGTAGGCCTGGGTGCCTTGCTGGGCGGCGGCGCCGATGATCACATCCTCCACTTCCTCCGGCGCGATGCCGGCGCGGCGTACCGCCTCGGCCACCACATGGCCGCCCAGGGTCGGCGCCTCGGTGTCGTTGAAGGCACCGCGAAAGGCTTTGCCAATGGGCGTGCGCGCCGTGGCAACGATCACTGCTTCGTTCATGCTCGATTCCTCAGTTCGGGTAGTAGCGGCTGATGGTGTCGACCACACAGCCGGGCCGGTCCTGGCCTTCGATTTCGACGCTGACGCGGATCAACGCCTGCACGCCCTCGCCCACCGCCTCGGTGGACAGCAAGGTGGCGCTGCCGCGCACCCGCGCGCCCACGCGCACCACTGACGGGAAGCGCACCCGCTCGCAGCCGTAGTTCACGCCCATGGCAATGCCACGCACCTCGACGATCTGCGGCAGAAACAGGTTGACCAGCGCCAGGCTCAGGTAGCCATGGGCGATGCAGGCGCCGAACGGCCCCTGGGCGGCGCGCTCGGCATCCACGTGAATCCACTGGTGGTCGCCACTCGCCTCGGCGAACAGGTCGATGCGCGCCTGGTCCACCAATAGCCACTCGCTCTTGCCCAGCTCCTGCCCCTGCGCCTCGTGCAGCGCAGCAGGCGTTTGGAAAATACGCGGCATGCTCAAGCCCTCTGGCTGGAGACCGACAGCACTTCGCCGGTCATGTACGAGCTGTAGTCGCTGGCCAGGAACATCATCACGTTGGCCACTTCCCACACCTGGGCAGCACGGCCAAAGGCCTCGCCTGCGGCCAGCTGGTCGAGCACCGCCTGGGGCGCGGAGCGTGCGAGAAAGTCATGCATGGCGATGCTTGGGCTCACGGCGTTGATGCGGATGCCATGCTCGGCCGCTTCCAGCGCCGAGCAGCGGGTCAGCGCCATCACCCCGGCCTTGGCCGCGGCGTAGTGGGCCTGCTGCTTCTGCGCCCGCCAGCCCAGCACCGAGGCGTTGTTGACGATCACCCCGGCGCGGCGCGCCATCATGTGCGGCAGCATGGCGCGGGTCATGCGCATGGTGCCGGTGAGGGTCACGTCGAGCACCCGCTGCCACTCTTCGTCCGGCATCTCCACCAGGGCCCGGGAGCCGCCCAGGCCTGCGTTGTTGATCAGCACATCGACACCGCCCAGCTCACGCTCGGCGGCGCTGACCAGGTCGCGCACCTGCGCTTCGTCGGTGACGTTGCACACGTGCCCATGCACCGCCTGCAGCGCGGTGGCTTCGCGGATGCGCGCCACGGCCTCGTGCAGCCGGCCTTCGTGGATATCGCTGATCATCAGCGCCCGGCAGCCCTCCTCGGCAGCGCGCAGCGCAGCCGAATAGCCGATGCCGGAACCGGCGGCCGCGGTAATCAGCACCGACTTGCCGCGCAGCAGGCCATGGCCCGCAACATAGTTGGGAACAGTCATGCAGAAAAACTCCTTCGATCAGGTGCGCACGCGCGGCTCCCGGGGCATGCCCAGGGCGCGTTCGGCGATGATGTTGCGCTGGATCTCGTTGCTGCCGCCGTAGAGGGTGTCGGCACGGCTGAACAGGTACAGCGACTGCAGGCGGCTGAGCTGATAGGGCGCAGCTTCGAGCAGCTCGGCCTCGGGCCCGAGCACGTCCATGGCGAGCTTGCCCAGGCTTGCGTGCCAGCTCGACCAGTTCAGCTTGTAGATGGTCGCCTCGCGGCGCAGTGAGCCGTCCTGCGGCCCGGAGAGCATGCGCAGCGAGTTGTAGCGCAGGATGCGCAGGCCGCACCAGGCCTCGGCCAGGCGCAGGCGCAGCTGCGGGTCGCGGTCGGCGCCATTGGCTCGGGCGATGGCGATGATCTCGTCCAGTTCGTTGTGAAACTGCATCTGCTGGCCCAGGGTGGACACCCCGCGCTCGAAGCCCAGCAGCGCCATGGCGATCTTCCAGCCTTCGCCAGGCTGGCCGACGATGTTCGCAGCCTCGGTGCGGGCACCGTCGAAGAACACTTCGTTGAATTCCGAGGTGCCGGTCATCTGCTCGATGGGGCGCACGCTGATGCCCGGCTGGTCCATCGGCACCAGCAGGAACGACAGGCCATGATGGCCGACGCTGCCAGGCTCGGTGCGGGCCAGCACGAAGCACCAGTCGGACTCGTGGGCCAGCGAGGTCCAGACCTTCTGGCCGTTGATCAGCCAGTCGCCGTTGGCATCCTGGGCGGCGCGGGTCTTCACCGCCGCAAGGTCGGAGCCGGCACCCGGCTCCGAATAGCCCTGGCACCAGAACGTGGTGCCGGCGACGATACCTGGCAGGAAGCGGCGCTTCTGATCTTCGCTGCCGAAAGCGGCAATGGTCGGGCCGGCCAGGCCCTCGCCGATGTGGCCCATGCGCCCCGGCCCGCCGGCGCGGGCATATTCCTCGTGGAAGATCACCTGCTGGCTGATCGACAGCCCGCGCCCGCCATGCTCCGGGGCCCAGCCCACACACGTCCAGCCGCCCTCGGCGAGCTTGCGCTCCCAGGCTTTGCGCTCGGGCGCGAACATGTGCTCGTCACCCGGGCCGCCGCGAAAACGCAGCGCCTCGAACGCGCCGCACAGGTGCTCGGCCAGCCAGCCGGCGACCTCCTGGCGAAAGTGTTCGTCCTGCTCACTGAAACCGATCTTCATGCTTGCTCCCTGATCACCAGGTTGGCGATCTGCTGCAGATGCCAGGCGGGCGCACCGAGGTAGCTTTCACTGGCCCGGGCACGCTTGAAATACAGATGGGGGTCGTACTCCCAGGTGAAGCCGACCCCACCGTGCAGCTGGATCGACTCGGCGGCGCAGTGGAAATACGCCTGGGAACACTGGGCCTTGGCCAATGACGCGGCCAGCGGCAACTCGCTCGCGACCTTCGGGTCGCCGGCCGGGTCCAGCGCTTCCTGGGCGACGCAGGCCGCGTAGTAGCTGGCCGAACGGGCGCATTCGACCTGCAGCATCATGTCGGCGGCGCGGTGCTTGAGGGCCTGGAAGCTGGCCAGCGGGCGGCCGAACTGCTGGCGTTCCTGCAGGTAGGCAACGCTCAGGTCCAGCGCCTGCTGGGCACCGCCGACCTGTTCGGCGGCAAGGCCGATGCAGGCCAGGCGCAGCACCTGCTGCAACAGCGCCCAGGAGGCATCGAGCACGGCCTCGGGCCCAACGTACACGCGGTCCAGGCGAATGCGCCCGAGGCGCCGGGTCTGATCCAGGGTCGGTTGCCACTGGCGCGCAAGGCCCACCTGCCCCGCTTCGACCAGGAACAGGTTGACGCCCTGCGCCGTCCAGGCCGCGACCACCAGCAGGTCGGCACTGTGGCCGTCGATGACCTGGGCGTATTCACCGTCGAGCACATAGCCCTCGCCTTCGGCCTTGGCCGCCACGCTGATGCCGTCCTGCGACCAACCCCCGCCGCTGCCCCAGGCCAGGGTGGCACGCACCCGGCCTTCGGCGATGGCCGGCAGCCAGCGCCGTTTCTGCGCGTCGCTGCCGGCCAGCAACAGCGCCGGCGTGGCCAGGCAGGCGGTGGCGAAGAACGGCGAACAGAGCAGGCGTCGGCCCATCTGTTCGAGCAAAATCGCCAGCTCGACATAGCCCAGGCCCAGGCCGCCATAGGCTTCGGGGATGTGGATGGCAGGCCAGTACATCTCGCTGCACAGGCGTTGCCAAAGGTTGGTGTCGTAGCCGGCTTGGCTGGCCATGGCCGCGCGCACGGCGGCGCAGTCGCAGACATCGGCGAGCAAACCCTCGGCCGATTCACGGATCATTTCCTGCTCGTCGGTGAATGCAAAGTCCATCGCGGCGTCTTCTACTCGTCTGGCGGGTGTTGAGCGAAGTGTGGGCGGCTGCGGGCCGGGTGGAATCGGCCAATCGGACTAGGGGCGGCCTTGGCCCGGGCGCTAGGGAGGGGTTGGCTTGGATTTCGAGGTGATGCGCAGATCCAGCGCCGCTTGCGCGTCGCTTCGCGGGGCAAGCCCGCTCCCACAGAGCCAGCGGCTATCTAAAAAGTGACACAACCCCTTGTGGGAGCGGGCTTGCCCGCGAAGCGACGCGCAAGCGGCGCACGATCTCAAGACACACCCAAAAAAAAACCGCATCACCCTGGCAAGTGATGCGGCCAACGGAGCAAGCGAAAAACCTGGCGTCAGGTGCCGTAGACTTTCTGCGCCGGCACCGCCTGTTGCAGCAGTTGCGCCACGGCGGCGCCCACCTCAGCCACCGCCCAGCGCCCGTGGTTATCCAGCTGCGGCCCACGGCGCCAGCCGTCGGCGATCGACAGGCGCCCGCCCTCGACCTCGAACAACTGCCCGCTGACCCCCGCCGACGCCGCCGAACCCAGCCACACCACCACCGGCGCAACGTTCTCCGGCGCAAAAAAATCGAACCCCTGCTCCGGCCGCTTCATCACCTCGGCGAACACCTGCTCGGTCATGCCGGTGCGCGCCGCCGGGGCCAGGGCATTGACCGTGATGCCATAGCGCGCAAGTTCCGCCGCCTGCACCAGGGTCAGCGCGGCGATCCCGCCCTTGGCCGCGCTGTAGTTGGATTGCCCGATCGAGCCCTGCAACCCGGCGCCGGAGCTGGTATTGATGAGCCGCGCATCCACCTGCACGCCCTGCTTGGCCTGCTCGCGCCAGTAGCGCACGGCGTGGCTGGCGAGGCAAAAGTGCCCCTTCAGGTGCACCGCCACCACCGCATCCCAGTCGGCCTCGGTGAGGCTGGCGAACATGCGGTCACGGCAGATGCCGGCGTTGTTCACCACCACATCGAGCCCGCCAAAGGCGCCCAGCGCCGCCTGCAGGATCAGCCCGGCATCGGCGTAGTCGGTGATGTCATTGCTGTTGGCCACGGCCTGCCCGCCGTGCTCGCGGATCTGCGCCGCCACCGCTTCGGCCGCTTCGCGGTTGATGTCGTTGACCACCACGTTCGCGCCTTCTGCGGCGAAGGCCAGGGCGTAGGCGCGGCCCAGCCCGCCGCCGGCACCGGTGATGATCACGGTGCGGTTTTTGCAACTTGCCATAGTGTTCTCCTACAAGCGTTCGATGATGGTCACGTTGGCCTGGCCGCCGCCTTCGCACATGGTCTGCAGGCCATAGCGGCCGCCGCTGCGCTCCAGTTCGTGCAACAGGCTGCACATCAGCCGGGTGCCCGTGGCGCCCAGCGGATGGCCCAGGGCGATGGCGCCGCCGTTGACGTTGGTCTGGGCATGGGGGTAGCCGGTTTCCTGCAGCCAGGCCATGGCCACCGAGGCGAAGGCTTCGTTGATTTCCACCCGGTCGATGTCCTCCAGGCGCATGCCGGCGCGCTTGAGCGCGTACTCGGTGGCCGCGATCGGCGCGGTGAGCATCCACACCGGGTCGTCGGCGCGCACGCTCATGTGGTGGATGCGTGCCCGCGGCGTCAGGTTGTATCGCTCGAGTGCCGCCTGCGAAACGATCAATAGCGCACTGGCCGCGTCGCAGGTCTGGCTCGACACCGCCGCGGTGACCCGGTCGCAACCGAACAGGTAGTCGAGCTCGGCCATCTTCTGCAGGCTGGTGTGGCGCGGCGTCTCGTCATGCTCGACGCCTGCCAGCGGCACGATCTCGCGGCGAAAATACCCCTGCTCGATGGCCCGCAACGCCCGCCGATGGGACTCCATCGCATAGGCCTCCAGGGCCTGGCGGCTGAGCTGCCAGCGTTCGGCAATCATCTGCGCCGCGCGAAACTGAGTCGGCGGCGTGGCGCCGTAACGGCGCACCCAGCCCTCGGAGCCGCTGAACGGGTCGCTGAAGCCCAGTGGCTCGGCGGCGGTCATGGCCGAGGAAATCGGGATCTGCGTCATGGTCTGCACACCGCCTGCCACCACCACGTCCTGGGTGCCGCTCATCACCGCCTGGGCGGCAAAATGCAGCGCCTGCTGCGACGAGCCGCACTGGCGGTCGATGGTGGTGCCCGGCACGGCTTGGCTGAGCCCGGCCGCCAGCCAGGCGGTGCGGGCGATGTCGCCGGCCAGCGGGCCGATGGTGTCGACGCAGCCGAAGATCACATCGTCGTAGTCGTCGTCGGGAATGGCATTGCGTTCGACCAGGGCCCGCAGCACATGGCCGCCCAGGTCGGCAGCGTGGATCTGCGCCAGGCCACCCTTGCGCCGCCCGGTGGGCGTGCGCAGGGCGTCGACGATATAGGCTTCAGGCATGCTCTACCTCTGCATCGGCAATCAGAAAGTGGCGCCGGCGCCAATCGCCAGCCCCTGTTCGAACAGTGCGGTGCGTACCCGCGCCTTGTGCAGCGCCGGGTCGCCCCAGGCCTTGTCCAGGGCCCAGGCGCGTTTCATGAAGATCTGCAGGTCGACTTCCCAGGTGTAGCCCATGGCGCCATGGGCCTGGATCGCGTTACGCGCCGCCAGCAAGGCCGCCTCCGAGGTGGCCAGGCACGCATGCGACACGGCCAGCGCCTGCGCCGCCTCGTCATGGGCCACGGCATGGGCGGCGCGGTACAGCGGGCCCTTGGCGAACTCGATGCGCACCGCGACGTTGGCCATCAGGTGCTTGACCGCCTGGAACGAGCCGATCGGCTTGCCGAACTGCTTGCGCTCGAAGCTGTAGTCCACGGCCAGGTCGACCATGCGCTTGGCCAGCCCCAGGCGCTGCGCGGCGCAGCCCAGTGCGCCCCGCTCGAAGGCTCGCGCCAGCAGCTGCGCGGCCTCATCGCCACGGGCCACGCAGGTGGCGGCGGTTGGCGTCCAGCTCACCTGGTAAAGGTGGCGGCTGGGGTCCAGCGAGGCGTTGCGCACCAGCTCGACGGCCGCACGCGGCACGGCATGCAGTTCGCCGGCATGGCTGAGCAACAGCAGGTCGGCGACATGGGCGTCACTGACCAGCGGGTTGCCCGGCTCGCACACCGCCAGCCGCGCCTGCCCTGCGGCCACCCGGGCCAGCCAGTCCTGCTTGAGCGCCTCGTGCGCCTGGCCCAGCTCGGCCAGCAGCGGCACCGCCACCAGCATGGTTTCCACCAGCGGCTCGGGCAGCCCGGCATAGCCGCATTCCTGGGCCAGCAGCACGCAGTCCAGCGCCCCCAGGCCCAGGCCACCGTAAGGCTCGGGCACGGTCAGGGCGGTGAGGCCCAGCTCGACCAGCTGGCCCCACAGCCGGTCGCAACGGCCGCTGTCGGTCTGCCACAGCTCACGAATGCGCTCGGGGGTGACCTCGTTGATGAAGAAACTGCGCACGCTGTCCTGGAACAGCAACTGGTCGCTGTTGAAACTGAAGTCCATGGTCTGCTCCTCAGGCGCGCGGCATGCCGAGCATGCGCTCGGCAATGATGTTGCGCTGGATCTCGTTGGTGCCGGCGTAGATCGGCCCGGCCTGGGCGAACAGGAAGCCCTCAAGCCAGGCGCCGACATCGCCGGCCGCCGGGGCCTCGGGCAGCAGCTCGCCGCGCAGGCCGAGGATGCTCATGGCGGTGTCGTGCAGGCGCAGGTCCAGCTCCGACCAGAAGATCTTGTTGGTCGAGGACTCCGGCCCGATCCGCCCGCCCTTCACCAGCTGCGAGGCGGTCATGTAGGTGAGCTGGGTGTAAGCCTCGGCATCCAGCCAGCAGCGCATCACCGCCTCGCCGATGGCCGGGTCGCGGTCGGCGCTCTGGCGGTTGGCCTGGTACAGCTGCACCAGGCGCCGCGCGGCTTCCTGGAAGCGTGCCGGCGAGCGCAGCATCAGCCCGCGCTCGAAGCCTGCGGTGGACATCGCCACATGCCAGCCCATGCCCTCGCCACCGAGCACGTTGTGCGCCGGCACGCGCACGTCGTCGAAGAAGATTTCGGCGAACCCC
Source organism: Pseudomonas sp. UBA6315 (assembly GCF_002438125.1). Classification (NCBI taxonomy): domain Bacteria; kingdom Pseudomonadati; phylum Pseudomonadota; class Gammaproteobacteria; order Pseudomonadales; family Pseudomonadaceae; genus Pseudomonas; species Pseudomonas sp. UBA6315. The sequence goes on along the minus strand of NZ_DJTF01000058.1, from coordinate 36,872 downwards.
GGCAGGCCGTTGAGCTGCGCGATCGGCCGCACGGTGATGCCGGGGCTGTTCAGCGGCACGAGGATGAAGGTCAGGCCGTGGTGGCGCTGGGAAGCCGGGTCGGTGCGGAAGATGCAGAATACCCAGTCGGCCCAGACCGCGCGGGTCGACCAGGTCTTCTGGCCGTTGAGCACATAGTGCTCGCCGTCGCGCACGGCCTTGGCGCGGATCGCCGCCATGTCGGAGCCGGCGCCCGGCTCCGACCAGCCCTGGGCCCAGATGTCCTGGCCGGTGGCCATGCGCGGCAGAAAGCGCGCCTTCTGCTCCTCGCTGCCGTATTCCATCAGGGTGGGGCCGAGCAGGAAGATGCCGTTCTGGTTGACCCGCGCCGGGGCGCCAGCGCGGTAGTACTCCTCCTCGAAAATCAGCCACTCGATCAGGTCGCAACCACGCCCACCCAGGCGGGTGGGCCAGGTGACCATGCCCCAGCGCCCCTGGTTGAGGGTCGCTTCCCAGGCGCGGTGCGCGGCAAAACCCTGCTCGGTATCGAACGAGGGCAGCGGCTCGGCAGGCACGTTGGCTGCGAGCCAGGCCCGCACTTCGCCGCGAAAGGCCTGCTGGGCCTTGGTGTAGGTCAGGTCCAAGGTCCGCCCTCAGCCGTTGAATCGGGCGCTGCGTTTCTCGACGAACGAGTCGCGCGCTTCCTGGGAGTCCTGGGCCCGGTACGCTTCCAGGGTGAAGCCCTGTTCGCGGCGGTACTTGTCTTCGAGGTTGCCGTCCTCGATGCCGTTGAGCGCCTCTTTGGCCAGGCGGATCATCGCCGCGCTCTTGCCGGCGATGGACGCGGCGATCTGCAGCGCCGCCTCGCGCAGCTGCTCACGCGGCACCACGCGCTCCACGGCGCCCAGTCGGTAGGCCTCGGCGGCGTCGATCATGGCGCCGGTGAAGTACATGTGGCGCACCTTCTGCACCGGGAACAAACGCTGCAGGTGCGCGCCGCCACCCATGGCGCCACGGTCCACCTCGGGCACGCCGAAGCGGGCGCAGTCGGCGGCCACCAGGATGTCGGCGGCGCCGCAGATGCCGATGCCGCCGCCCAGCACGAAGCCGTGCACGGCGACGATCACCGGCAGCGGGTTGCGGTGGATGGCCTTGAAGGTGTCGTAGTTGCCCTTGTTGACCGCCACGATCAGGTTGGCGTCGGCGGCCAGCTCCTTGATGTCGACCCCGGCGCAGAAGCCGCGGCCCTCGGCGCGGATGACGATCACCCGGACCTTGTCGTTGCGGCCCAGCTCCTCCAGGGTGCGGGCGATGTCGGCCCAGCCCTGGCTGTTGAAGGCATTGACCGGCGGGTGATCGAACACCAGCTCGGCGATGCCCTGGTCGATGTTGACGCTGAATGCTTGCATCGGGATTCCCCCTCAGGAAAGTCGGCGGTACAGCGCGTCCAGGTGGCGCTCGGCGTCCTGGACGATCTGCTCTATCAATTCGGCGCAGCGGGGCAGGCTGTCGATGCCGGCGGCCACTTGCCCGGCGGGCAGCACGCCCTCGGCAGGCAGGCCTTCGACCATGGCCTTCTGGATCACCATCGGTGCGTTGGCGGCCATCAGGCTCTGGGCGGCGCTCAAGCCGGCGCCCTGGCGCATCTTCAGCGCGCTGCCCAGCAGCTGGCCCAGGCCCAGGCCAGTGTGGCGGCGGTAGGCCAGGCCGCTGCGCAGCGCCAGCAGCCAGCGGCGCAGGCTGCCGCCGGACTCCAGCGCATCCAGCAGCTCGTTGCGGATCATGCGTTGCGGCATGCCATCGATGGCCCGGCTGACGATCACCTGGGCCGGGTCACGCACCGCCAGGTATCGCGCCAGCGTGGCCGCCGGCACCGGGCTTTCGGCACTCATCAGAAAGCGCGTGCCCATGGCGATGCCCTCGGCGCCCTGGGCCAGGGCAGCCACCAGGCCACGGCCATCCTTGAAGCCGCCTGCGGCCACCACCGGCACCTGCACCGCATCGAGCACCTGGCCCAGCAGCATTGCGGTCGGCACGGCGCCGGTGTGGCCACCGCCCTCGCCGCCCTGCACGGTGACCACGTCGGCGCCCATCTCCACGGCTTTTTGCGCGTGCTTGAGGGCGCCGACGGTGGGCATGCAGACCACGCCGGCATCCTTGAGGCGGGCGACCATCTGCTTGCCCGGCGAGCGGCTGTAGCTGACGGCGCGCACCCGGTGGCGCAGCACCAGCTCGACGATGTCGGCGGCGTTGGCCTGGTACATGTGGAAGTTGACGCCGAACGGCTGGTCGGTGAGGCGCCGGGTTTCGACGATCGCCGCCTCCATCTGCCGCGGCTCGATGGTTGCCCCGGCGAGAAAGCCAAAGCCCCCGGCGTTGCAGGTGGCGGCCACCAGGCGCGGGTCGGCGACCCAGCCCATGGCCGTCTGGACGATCGGGTAGCGGCAACCGAGCAAGGCGGTCAGGCGCGTCTGCAGTGACACCGCCATCTCACGCCCTCCCCGCTTCACGCTGGGCGCTGGCCATGGAGCGGGCGTCGTGGCCGCCCAGGCGGTCGCCGCAGGTCAATTCGTTGTGGGCATGGGCGAAGTGGTGCAGGCCGAACACCATGTCCATGGTGGCGCGCTTGCCCATCAGGTCCTCGGCGTTGTTGACCGCCTGCTTGGCCAGCTGCAGGCCCAGGCGCGGCATCTGTGCCAGCTGCTCGGCCATGGCCAGGGTTTCCTGCTCCAGCTGCTCGCGCGGCACCACCCGGTTGAGCATGCCCATCTGGTAGGCGCGGGCCGCCGGCATGGGGTTGCCCAGCAGCAGGAATTCCTTGGCGATGCGCGGGTTCAGTTCGTGCACATGGGCGAAGTATTCCACCCCCGGGATGCCCATGCGCACCACCGGGTCGCGGAACCAGGCGTCGTCGCTGGCGACGATCAGGTCGCAGACCCAGGCCAGCATCAGGCCGCCGGCAATGCACGCGCCCTGGACCATGGCGATGGTCGGCTTGGGCATGTCGCGCCAGCGCCGGCACATGCCCAGGTACACCTCCTGTTCGCGGGCGTAGAGAAACTCGCCGCCGGGCTTGTTGACGTGGTCGTACCACAGGCTGACGCGGTCGAAGCTCTGGTCCACGTCGCGCCCCGGGGTGCCGATGTCGTGGCCGGCCGAGAAGTGCTTGCCCGCGCCACGCAGCACGATGGCCTTCACCGCATCATCGGCGCAGGCGCGGGCGAAGGCCGCATCCAGGGCATAGGTCATGCGTGAGTTCTGCGCGTTGTGGAACTCGGGCCGGTTCATGGTCACCAGGGCCACCGCACCCCGCACTTCGTACAGCACCACCTCATCGGCGTGTGTGTTGTGTTGCTCGCTCATTGCTGCTACTCCGGTTCGAGGTGTTGGCCGTCGGCGGCTCAGCGCTGGCCGGGCGGGTTGCCCTTGAGCTGGCTGGAGCGCAGGCCATGGGGGTCCAGCCGCTGGATCAGTTGCAGCTGCGCCGCGCTGGGCGCCGTGGTGAGCGGCACCTGCTCGGGTACATGCAGGGCAAAGCCTGTGTTGTCGCGCACCTCGTCCAGGCTGACCCCCGGGTGCAGCGAGCGCACCCGCACCTGGTGCTGCGGCCCGAGGAAGTCCAGCACGCACAGGTCGGTGACGATCAGGCGGATGTCGATGTCTTCCAGCGCCCAGCCACGGGCCAGGCGCGCCGGGTTGTAACCCACAGACGAGACCATGTCGCACTCGCCTTCGACGAACACCCGGCGGTTGTGGCTGGGCACGTAGAACGAGTTGGCATGGCTGATGGAGTTGCCCGGCAGGCCACGCACGCCGAGCATCTGCGACTTGGGTTTGCGGTAGTCGCCGATGCACGAGAGGTTGGCCTGGCCGAAGCGGTCGACCTGGATCGGCCCGATCATGGCGTGGCGCTTGCCGCTCCAGACGTTGTCGAAAATCCGCGAGAAGCCCATCCAGCTGTCGCGTCTGGGTTCATGGCCGTTGCGTGGCCCGACCGGCACCGGTTCGGCGACCAGGTAGGCTTCCGAGTCGGTCATCATCAGCTGGGGGTTGCTGTCGAGCATGCTCAGCGACGCGGCCAGGCGCGGGATCACGCCGATGCCGGTGGCCAGCACCTCGCCGTCGTCGCGCCACGCCTGGGCGGCGGCGCAGATCATCAGTTCGGCGAGGCTGTAGGTGTTAGCGGTGGTCATGGCGTTCCTCGCTTAGAAAACCGGCAGGGGCAGTTGGCGGATGGCCGCAAGGCCCCCGCAACGTTCCAGGTACTGGGCGTGGGAGCAGCCCACGTAGCGCTCGACATAGGCCTGCCACGCCTGCTCGCTTTGCGCCGAGGCGGCGTAATCCTTGAAGTGCGGCACGTCGAAGCCATACAGCGGCGCGCAGGACGAGGGGTGCGCGCCGCCCGGCACATGGGCGAGCGCGGTGGTGAGGTTGCGCTCCCAGAACACCTGCCGTGCACGCGAGGGCTCGGCATGGAACCAGTCGCTGGGCACCAGTTCGTCGCAGGTGACATAGGTGCGCGCCGCGGCCCGCACGAACAGGTCGTCCATGTAGTGGTCGGGGCCGGCGATCTGGCAGACGCCACGGGCATCGGCGCGGTCCACGTGCACCAGCGCAGCGTCGAGCTTGAGCGCCGGCATGGCCACCCAGTCACGACCGTCGGCATAAGGCGAGGCCACCAGCTCGATGCCCGGGTTGCAGCGCAGCACGTCGGTGCCCAGGCCCACGGCCGTGGGGATGAACGGCACGTTCATCGCCGCCGCGCGCAGGCCCAGCAGCAGCATGCCTTCGTCGATTTCCATCACCTCGATGGCGCCGTCCTGGCGCGCCTTGCGAAAGTGCGGTTCCAGGGGGATGAAATCCAGCGAGACGAAGGCGAACACCAGCTTCTTCACCTTGCCGGCGGCGCACAGCATGCCGACATCGGCGCCGCCGTAGGCGACGATGGTCAGGTCCTTGAGGCCAGAGCGCAGGATCTCGCGCACCAGCGCCATCGGCTTGCGCCGCGGGCCCCAGCCGCCGATGCCGAGGGTCATGCCGTCGTGCAGCTGGGCGACCATCTGGGCGGTGGTCATCTGTTTGTCCATCGGTACTGTCCTCATTGGCGGCCGACGCTGAAGTCATGGCCCCACTGGCTGACCACGGTGCTCTCGAACGGCGTGTGGCGGCTCCAGTCGACCACCAGCCCGTCGCAGCCGTACTCCAGGTCGAAACCCGAAGGCGTGCGCATGTAGAAGGAGATCATCTGGTCGTTGGTGTGCTGGCCGAGGGTGGCAGTCAGTTGCACGCCGTGGGCGTGCAGGCGGTCCAGGGCGCGGCCGACTTCGTCGAGGCCATCGACCTCGACCATCAGGTGCACGCAGCCGCTGGCCACCGGGCATTCGAAGATCGCCAGGGAGTGGTGGCGACCGTTGTTGCAGTGCATGAAGTGGATGCGTTTTTCCGGCTCGGCCGGGTCGGCGGTGAAGCGCACTTTCATCAGGTCCGAGAGGCCAAAACCCATCAGCTGCTCGTAGAAATCGCGGCAGCGTTCGAAGGTCGGCGCCGGCAGCACCACGTGGCCCATGCCCAGCGCGTCGCTGACGAAACCGCGCACGCCGACCGGCGAGACGAAGCGGGCAAAGTCCTGCTTCGGCCCCCAGTACAGCTCGTGGCGGTTGCCATCCGGGTCGGCGAACAGCGCCAGCGCCTGGACCCGGCGCTGGGCGCACTGGCCGGCATCGCCCTGCTCCACGCTCACGCCGCCGGCGCGCAGCTCGGCCACGGCCTGGTCGAAGGCGGCCTGGCTGGCCACCTCCCAGCCGCAGGCGCCGAAGCCATCCTGGGTGCTGTGCTGCACCAGGATGCGGTAAGGGCGCTCGTCCATCTTCAACAACAGGCGCTCGCCGGACGCGTCCTCGACCACCATCATGCCCAGCACCTGGCTGGCGTAGTGGCGCCATTGCTGCAGGTCGCGCGATTGCACGGTGACATACCCCAGGCCACGGATATCCATGTGCCGTCTCCTCGTCTGGTTACTGCTGTTTACGGAAGTGCGGGATGACTTTCTCGCCGATGTTGCGCAGGGTCTCCAGCTGCGCCCACTGCGGCACGGTGCCCATCTGGCAGATGAACAGGATCTCGTCGGCGCCGGCATCGATCAGCCGCTGCACATAGCCGATGCAGTCCTCGACGGTGCCGTAGGCGTGGTTGGGGTTCATCATCGCCATGGTCGGGTCGGAGAAATCGACGCGCACTTCCTCGGAGGCGAAGCGCGACTTGATCACCGCCTGGCCGTTGCCATCGACATAGGTGTCGTCCTTCCACTTTTCCGGGTCCGGACGTTCGCCGCCGCCGTACCAGTAGCCCAGCGACTCCATGAAGTAGCGCTGGCCACGGATACCGATGTGGCGGGCCTGCTCGTTGTCGTCCAGGACGATCGCCGGGCACAGCGCGGCGATGTGGCGATTGGGGCGAAAGCCCACCTGCTTGCGCTCGTCACGGTTGTCGAAGGCCTCGTGGTACACCGCAACCTTCTTGGCGATTTCCTCCGGGCCGCCGAAGCCCAGCACCAGCGCGCCCATGCCGCGCCCACCGGCGTTTTTCAGCGAGTCGGTGTTGGTGCAGGCCAGGTACATCGGCGGGTGCGGGTCCTGGTAGGGCTTGGGGTGGATCGGCCGCTTGGGGATCTTGACGAAGTCGCCGTGGTGCTCGATTTCGTCCTGCACGAACATTTTCGGGATCAGGTACATGGCCTCGTCGATCTGGGGCTGCAGGGTCGCCAGGTCGTAGCCGAAGGTACCGGCCTCCTGCTGGGTGCCGCCCTTGCCCACGCCAAAATGCACGCGGCCCTTGGACAGCAGGTCGAGGGTGGCGATGCGCTCGGCCACCTTCACCGGGTGGTTCATCGCCGGCGGCAGGCAGACCACGCCATGGCCGATGCCGATGCGCTCGGTCTTGCCGGCGACGAAGGCCAGCATGGTTTCGGGGGCGGACATGTGCGAGTAGTTGGTCAGCGCGGTGTGCTCCACGCACCAGAAGGTGTCGAAGCCCAGCTGGTCGGCCAGCACCGCCTGCTCGACGGTGTCATCGAAGATCTTGCGGTCACCCTCGCGGCTGGCATCGATGGTCTGGGCTTCGTATATCAGCGAGAATTTCATGTGCCTTTCCTTGTTGTTCTGCAGACGTGGCCGGGAGCCCGGCCTTGATCACATCCTCAGGCATTGCCCGGGCGCTCGAATCCCACAAATGGACTAGCCGAAACCGGTGAGCGCCCGGCGCGTTCAGAGGAAGAAGTCGGTGCTGTCCTGGCCCATGCTCACCGCGCCCAGGTTCCAGGCGTACTTGGCCGGGCTGTTGGCCACGTGGGCGCGGCCGGTGTGGATGTCGCGGAAGGCGCGGTTGATCGGGTGGTCGTGGAAGATGGTCGATGCGCCGCTGTTGAACATCAGCTCGGCCACCGCCTTGGCGCAGCGCTCGACCACCAGCGCCGAGTCGTAGCGCATCCTGACCCGCAGCTGCATGGCCAGCGCGGTGCCGGCACGGGCGCTTTCGAGCATCAGCTCGAAGTTGCGCAGCAGCACCGTGCGGCACTCATCGACGCAGACCATGGCGTTGGCCAGCGCGCTCTGCGCGGCCGGGTCCTGGAGCACCTTGCGGCCATCGTTGACGGCCACCCGCGCGCGGTTATGGGCGATGAAGTGGTCCACCGCGCCCTGCAAGGCACCGATGGCCGAGGTCGACACCGCACGCACGAAGATCTGGCCGAACGGCAGGCGATACAGCGCCGCAGTGTTCACCTGGTTGCCCGGGCTCTGCTGCATGAAGCCGTCGGCGGCCCGGTGGGTGCGGTATTCGGGCACGAAGGCGTTGTCGACCTGCACGTCGTGGGAGCCAGTGGCTTCCAGGCCCATGACGTTCCAGTTGTCGAGCACCTGGTAGTCGCTGCTGGGCACCAGGAAGGTGCGATAGTCCGGCGCGCCGCCCGGCGTCTGCGGCGGTACCAGCGCGCCGAGGAAGGCCCACTGGCAGTGCTTGCTGCCAGAGGAAAACCCCCAGCGGCCGCTCAGGCGAAAACCGCCCTCGACCCGCTCGACCTTGCCCACCGGCATGTAGGACGAAGAAATCAGCACGCTGCTGCTCTGCCCCCACACATCCTGCGCCGCGCGGTCGTCGAACAGCGCCAGCTGCCAGTTGTGGATGGCCACCACGCCCAGCACCCAGGCCGACGACATGCAGCCTTCGGCAAGGATCATCTGCACTTCGAAGAAGTCTTTGGGTTCCAGCTCCAGGCCCTGCCAACGGGCTGGCTGGAGAATGCGAAAGAAGCCTGCCTCGTGAAAGTCGGCGATGGTTTCCTCTGGCAGGCGGCCAGCCTGGGCGGCCTGGGCGGCGCGCTCGCGCAGCACCGGCACCAGTTCGCGGGCGCGCTGCAGCAGGGTTTCACGCGTGAGGTGGTTGTTCATCTTGTTGTTCTCCTCTGATCGCCCCGTTCGCCGGAGCGCATGCGAGAGAGGCGCTGGAGCCTCCACCGCCGGCATTGCAACAAGGCATACAGGGTTCGGCATCCCTCAAACGGACCATGCGCGCGGCGCATCGACTAGTCCCCTCGGACGATGTTGGGCATTGCCGCGGTTGCAAGAATTCATCGCACTGAACCCGCCAACACCGAGGCCGTGCGATGAACGACAACTCACTCAAAGCCGACATGCTCCAGGCCATGCGCCGCCTGGCCAAGTCCGTCACCATCATCAGCACCAGCGACGGCAGCCAGCGCTTTGCCATGGCGGCGACCGCGGTCGATTCGCTGAGCACCGAACCGCCGTCGCTGCTGATCTGCGTCAACCAGAGCGCCTCCCCCCACGCGGCACTGGCCGCAGGCGCAGGCTTTTGCGTGAACATCCTGGGCCTGGAGCAGCAGCACCTGGCCCACCTGTGCAGCGGCAGCATCAAGGGCGAGGCGCGCTTCGGCCAGGGCCAGTGGCTGACCAGCGACGAAGGCATCCCCTACCTGGCCGACGCCCAGTCGTCGATCCTCTGCCGCCAGGATGGCCAGTTCGCCTACGGCACCCACACCATCTTCATCGGCCGCATCCTGCGCATTCACACCACCCCGACCATCACCCCGCTGGTGTACCTGGACGGCCACTACACCACCACCGCGCAACCTGTGCCGCTCGCGGCCAGTGCCGGCTGAGGCGGCCATGACAGCGCCGGCGGTGATGGCACCGCTGCGGGTCGAGCACGCCGAGCAGCTGCAATGGCAGCAGCACGCCGACCTGGTGGTGGTCGGCTTCGGTGGCGCAGGCGCCAGCGCGGCCATCGAGGCGGCCAGCCGCGGCCTCGCGGTGCTGGCCCTGGAGCGCTTTGCCGGGGGCGGCGCCACCGCGCTCAGTGGCGGGGTGGTGTATGCCGGGGGCGGTACGCCGCAACAGTGCCAGGCCGGCTACCAGGACAGCCCCGAGGCCATGTGCGCCTACCTGCGCCAGGAGGTTGGCGACGCCGTCAGCGAACAGACCCTGCGCCGCTTCTGCGAGGCCAGCGCCGAACACTTGAACTGGCTGGAGCGCCAGGGCGTGGTGTTCGAGGGCAGCATGGCGCCGCACAAGACGTCCTACCCCAGCGACCGCTACTACCTCTATTACTCCGGCAACGAAGCCGTGCCGGCCTATGCCGCCCTCGCCGCTCCCGCGCCACGCGGGCACCGCGCCAAAGGTTCGGGCCTGTCCGGCGCCAGCCTGTTCGCGGCGCTGGCCGACAGCGCCCGGCGCCAGGGCGTGGCGGTGCGCACCCAGTGCCAGGTGCGCCGGCTGGTGATCGACCAGCACGCCCAGGTGGTGGGTGTGGAGGCCTGGCAGCTGCCCCCGGGTAGCCGCGCAGCCCGCCAACATGCCCGGCTGTCACAATGGGCGGCGGCGGTGCACATGTACGCGCCGGGCATTTCTGCGCGCTTGCGGGCACGCCTGCAACGCATCGAGCAGGCATCCGCTGAACCGCTATTGATACGCGCGCGCCACGGCGTGCTGCTGAGCAGCGGCGGCTTCGTGTTCAACCGCACGCTCATGCAGCAGTACGCACCCCGCTACCTGCAAGGCCTGCCGCTGGGCAGCAGCGCTTGCGACGGCAGCGGCATCGAATTGGGCCGCAGTGCCGGGGGCAGCCTCGGGCAGATGCACAAGGTCAGCGCCTGGCGCTTCATCAACCCGCCGCTGGCCTGGGCCCGTGGGCTGATCGTCGATGGCCGTGGCGAGCGCTACTGCAATGAAGAGGTGTACGGCGCCACCCTCGGCCACCAGATGGTCGAGAAGCACGACGGCCGCGCCCTGCTGATCCTTGACCGCCCGCTGCGCAACCAGGCCCTGCGCCAGGTGGGGCCGGGCAAGGTGTGGGCGTTCCAGCGCCTGCCGGTGCTGCTCAACCTGCTGTTCAACTGCCGGCGCGGCAACACTCTCGAACAACTTGCCGAACGCTGCAAGCTGCCGGCCCAGGCCTTGCGCGACAGCGTGCAAGGCTATGGCCGCGCCGCCCGTGGCGAAATCGCCGACCCGCTGGGCAAGTCGCCGGCGATGCGCCACGACCTCAGCCACGGCCCCTGGTACTGCCTGGACCTGTCCTATGACAGCCGCCTCTACCCCTGCCCGACCCTGACCCTCGGCGGCCTGCGGGTCTGCGAGCAGAGCGGCCAGGTGCTCGATGAACGGGGCCAGCCGATCACCGGCCTGTACGCCGCCGGCCGTTGTGCGGTGGGCGTGGCCTCCAACCTGTATGTCTCCGGCCTGTCCCTGGCCGATTGCGTGTTTTCTGGCAGGCGCGCGGCGGCCCACGTTGCCCAGCGCCATGCCAGCCACCCCAGCCCCCAAGGAGTACACCCATGCAACGTGTAGAAGGAAAAGTCTGCCTGGTCACCGGCGCCGCCAGCGGCATCGGCCGTGAAGATGCCCTGCTGCTGGCCAGCCAAGGTGCCCGCGTGGTGCTCACCGACCTCAACGACCAGGCCGGCCGCGAAGTGGCCGCGCAGATTGGCGAAAACGCCCTGTTCATCAAGCACGACATCGCCAGCGAAAGCGACTGGCAGCGCGTGATCGCCACCACCCTGGAGCACTTCGGCCGCCTCGATGTGCTGGTCAACAATGCCGCGATCCTGGCCATGGGCACCATCGAGGACACCAGCCTCGAGCTGTGGCAGAAGGTGCAGAAGATCAACGGCGATGGGTATTTCCTCGGCTGCAAGTACGCCATCGAGGCGATGAAGAAAACCGGCGGGGGCTCGATCATCAACATGTCGTCGGTGGCGGCCCTGGGCGCCATGCCGATGTTCTGCGCCTACTCGGCCTCCAAGGGCGCGGTGGCGGCCATGACCCGCTCCATCGCCCTGCACTGCAAGCAGCAGGGCTACCGCATCCGCTGCAACAGCGTGCACCCGGACGGGGTCAACACGCCCATGACCCAGGCCCTGGCCGGCGGCCAGGCGATCCCCCAGGCCGTGCTCGACCAGGACCCGATGAACCGCATGTGCGCGCCACGCGATATCGCCAACGTGGTGCTGTTCCTGGCCAGCGACGAGTCGCGCTTCGTCAATGGCGCCGAGCTGCGGGTGGACAACGCGCAGCTGATCAGTGGCATCTGACATGGGCGCCCTGGCCGCTGCAGAACCGACCCCGAGCGCCAGCACCACGGCAGGCGAGCTGCGCCTGCAGGTGTGCGCGATCATCAGCGAGACCGCCGACGCCCGTTCGCTGGTGTTCGAGGTGCCCGAAGCGCTGCGGGCGCGCTTTGCCTACAAGCCCGGGCAGTTCCTCGGCTTTCGGGTGAACGTGGGGGGCCAGCGCCTTACCCGCTGCTACTCGATGTCCAGCTCGCCGTGGACCGATGCCAGGCCCCAGGTGACCATCAAGCGCGTCGAGGGCGGGCGGGTGTCGAACTGGATGAACCAGTGCGTGCAGGTGGGCGACTGGCTCGAAGTGCTGCCCCCGGCCGGGCATTTCTGCCTCGACCCGCACCAGGCGGCCGATGCCAGCCGGCCATTGGTGCTGTTTGGCGGCGGCTCGGGGATCACCCCGGTGTTCTCCCTGCTCAAGGCCGTGCTGCACAGCGGCCAGCGCCCGGTGCTGCTGGTGTACGCCAACCGCGACGAAGCGTCGGTGATCTTTCGCGACGAACTGCGCAAGCTCGCCCGGGCGCACCCGGAGCAACTGCAGGTGGTGCACCTGCTGGACTCGCTGCAGGGCTACCTGGAGGCGGCCCAGGTGCGCCAGCTGGTGCGCCAGTGGCGCGGCGCGGACTACTTCATCTGCGGGCCGGGGCCGTTCATGGATACCGTGGAGGCCACCCTGCTGGCCCTGGGCGAGCCGCGCGAGTGCATCCATGTGGAGCGCTTCGTCTCGCCAGCCGACCCCAGCCCTGCTGCGGCCGTGGCCGAAGGCGCCGGGTGCGAGTTGCTGCTGGTGGAACTCGATGGCGCCACGCACCAGATCGTGCCCCGCCCGGGCGACACCTTGCTGCAAAGCTGCCGCGCGGCCGGGCTCGATGTGCCGTTCTCGTGCGAGGAAGGCTTCTGCGGGGCGTGCATGTGCACCGTGCCGGAGGGCCAGGTGCAACTGGCCCGCAACGATGTGCTCAGCAGCGCCGAGCTCGAGGCGGGCTGGACCCTGGCCTGCCAGGGGCATCCGCAGGGGGCTCGCGTGCGCGTGCAGTTCCCCGCCTGATGCATCTAGTCCTTGCGGACGATCCCGGCGGGCTCGGCAACCGGTAGACTCGCCAGCGGAAACGCTCCACAACAATAAGACAGAGGGTTTGGATATGGCTCGTTTGCAAAACAAGGTCGCCGTGGTCACCGGAGGTGCGTCGGGCATCGGCCTGGCCTGCGTGCGCCGCTTCTGCGCCGAGGGCGCGCAGGTGGTCGGGCTGGATGTCGGCCAGCCGCCGGCGGATTTCCCTGGCCTGTTCATGACCCTGGACGTGCGCAACGAAGAGCAGGTGCAGCAGGTGATGAGCGAGGTCATCCAGCGCTTTGGCCGCATCGACGTGCTGGTCAACGCCGCCGGCGTGGCCAGCCAGGGCAGCGTGACCCGCGCCAATACCGCCGACTGGCAGCGCGTGCTGGACATCAACCTGACCGGCAGCATGCTCACCAGCAAGCATGTGCTGGGGCAGATGCAGGCCCAGCGCAGCGGCTCGATCATCAACATCGGTTCGATCTTCGGCCTGCAAGGCTGCGACGGCAACGTGGCGTACAACGTGTCCAAGGGCGGGATCAACCAGCTCACGCGCAGCATGGCCATCGACTACGGCCACGCCAACATCCGCGTCAACGGCCTGTGCCCTGGCCTGATCGAGACGCCGATGACCAGCATGGTCCGCGAGCAGCAGGCGTTCCACGATTTCTTCGCCTCGCAGCACATGCTCAGCCGCTCGGGGCAACCGGAAGAAGTGGCCAGCGCCGCGCTGTTCCTGGCCTCGGACGATGCCTCGTTCGTCAGCGGGCAGATGATTGCCGTGGACGGTGGCTTCTCCGCCGGCCGCCGCTTCGCCCCGCCAAGCGCCTGACCCCTGCGGCCGGGCCTGCGGGCCCGGCCATCTCCCTGGATTATCGATCCTCTGCCTGAGGAGGCCGCATGCCGCCCGTGGAAAACGCTCAGACCTTCCCGCAACTGTTCGCCCTGGCCGCTGCAGCCTACGGCGAACGCCCGGCCATCGAAGAGGCCGGCCAGGCCATCAGTTACCAGCGCCTGGACCAGCTGCGCCGGCTTGCCGCACGTGCCTTGCTGGCATTGGAGGTGCCGGTGGCGGCGCGGGTGGCGGTGTGGGCGCCCAACCTGTGGGAATGGATCGTCGCCGCCGCTGCCCTGCACAGCGTCGGCGCCACCCTGGTGCCGCTCAATACCCGCATGAAAGGCGCGGAAGCTGCGCAGGTGCTGCGTGACAGCGACACCTGCGTGCTGTTCTGCATCAGCCATTTCCTCGACACCGACTACCCTGCCCTGCTGGCCGGCCAAGCGCTGCCTGCACTGCGCCAGGTGATTCACCTGCGCCCCCAGGGCGAGGTGGCCGACGGCCTGGGCTGGGAGGCGTTCCTCGCCCTGGCCGACCAAGTCGACGAGGCTCGGCTGAGCGAACGCGAGCAGCAGGTGAACGGCGATACCCTGTCGGACCTGCTGTTCACCTCCGGCACCTCGGGCAAGCCCAAGGGCGTGATGAGTGGCCATGGCCAGAACCTGCGGGTGGTGCGCGACTGGAGCGAAATCGTCGGCCTGCAGGTGGGCGACCGCTACCTGATCGTCAACCCGTTCTTCCATTCCTTCGGCTACAAGGCGGGTTGGCTGGCGGCCTTGATGCGCGGCTGCACGCTGCTGCCCCAGCAGGTGTTCGACACCCGGGCGCTGCTCGAATGCATCGAGCAGCAGCGCATCAACGTGCTGCCCGGGCCACCCACGCTGTACCAGTCGCTGCTGGCCCACCCCCAACGCGCAGCGTATGACCTGGGCAGCCTGCGCGTGGCCGTGACCGGCGCGGCGTCGATCCCGGTGGAGATGATCCGGCGCATGGCCAGCGAGCTGGGCTTTGCCACCATCGTCACCGCTTACGGCCTGACCGAGGCCTGTGGGTTCGTGACCATCTGCCGCAGCGGCGACAGCGCCGAGCGGGTGGCCACCACCTGTGGCCGCGCGATGCCGGATGTGCAGGTGCGCTGTGTCGACCCCCAGGGGCGGCCGGTGCCGGCCAACACCCCGGGCGAGGTGCTGGTGCGCGGCTACAACCTGATGCGCGGCTACCTGGATGACCCACAGGCCACCGATGAGGCGATCGACGACCAGGGGTGGCTGCACACCGGGGATGTGGGCGTGCTCGATGAAGAGGGTTACCTGCGCATCACCGACCGGCTGAAGGACATGTTCATCACCGGTGGCTTCAATGTGTACCCGGCGGAGATCGAACAAGCCCTGGTGCGCTACCCGGGGGTGGCCCAGGCGGCGGTGATCGGCATTGCCGATGAGCGCCTCGGCGAGGTGGCGATGGCGTTTCTGCTGCCGGTGCCGGGGCAGCGGATCGACGAAACCGCGGTGCTGGCCTGGTGCCGGGAGCAGATGGCCAATTACAAGGTGCCGCGGCGGGTGCGGGTGCTCGATGAGATGCCGCTCAATGCCACGGGGAAAGTGGCCAAGCAGGTGTTGCGCAGTTGGCTGGCGGTGCCTGCTTGAGGGGGCTGCTGTGCAGCGATACCTGTAGGAGCGGGCTTGCCCCGCGAAGCAGGCAGCCCGGTGGCTGGCACCGGCTGCGCCGGTGTTCGCGGGGCAAGCCCGCTCCCACAGCAATCGCGTGCGCCCACAAAAATGCGTGAACCCGGGCTCAACACTTTGTGGGAGCGGGCTTGTCCCGCGAAGCAGGCAGCGCGGTGGCTGGCACCGGCTGCGCCGGTGTTCGCGGGGCAAGCCCGCTCCTACAGGTATCGCTGCATAGCAGCCTCACTTCTAGATCACCCGGGCTGGATGCTGGCGGCGTGGCTCACCCAGCAGCGCCCGGTACGAAGGGGGTTGGCGCCCGCCGGCCTCGGTGATGCCATAGCGCGGCGCGAGCTCGGCACTGATCAGCGTCTGCCCGCTGTAGGCGGCCAACTGCGGGTCGTTGAGCAGGGCATGGATCAAGCGGCCATTGAACCCCGGCGTCTCGGCATTTTCCAGAAACTGCCGATACTGCTCGCCATTCTGCTCCCCGGCAATGCGCGTGCGCTCGGTCAATTGCGGCCCCAGCCACAGTGATACCGCCGCCACCCCGCGCCCTTCGAAGTCGATGGCCATGTCCGCCGCCAGCTTGTCGCAGCCGGCCTTCTGCGCGCCATAGGCCGGCCCGTGCATGTAGCAGCCGGCGCCGAACGACGAGGTGAAGCACACCAGCGCCTGGCGACTGCGCAACAACAGTGGGGCCGCATGGTAGCTGGCGACATAGGCCGAGCGCAGGCCGACATCGAGAATGCGCACCAGCGACAGCGGCTTCTCCCAGAAAGGGCCGGGTTCGATCAGCTGGTCGTGAACATGGGCAACGTTGTTCACCAGCAGGTCCAGCCGCCCACTTTCGCGCTCGATGCGTTCGAACAGGGCGCGCACCTGCTCGTCGTCGCCATGGTCGCAAGCCACCGCGATACCCCGCCCACCGGCGGCCTCGATGGCGGCGGCCACGCCCTGCAGGTCGCCCTCCAGGGCATGGCCGTAGAGGGTCGAACCACCCTGCCCCGGCCGCCGGCCGGTGACATACACGGTCATGCCCTGCTCACCCAGCGCCAAGGCAATACCGCGCCCGACGCCTCGGCTGGCGCCGGTTACCAATGCCACCTGTCGCGTGTCTTGTTGCATGCTTATCTCCCGGTCAGGGCCAGGGTGAACTCACCCTGGCGTTGCTGGCTATTGAGGTGAATCTGGTTGGCGGCCAGGTAGCCGTGGGTCATGGCGGCGCCGAGGCTGGCATCCGCGCCGGTGGCATAAAGGCCGGTGAGGCCGGGGCGCATCGCTTGCTGGCAATGCCTCGAGGCGATGACCAGCCCATGGCGCGCCTTGATGTTCAGCCATTGCCCGTCGCGCAGCACGCGGGCACCTGCGACGCGATGGTCGGCCCGCAGCAGTTGCTCGAACGAGCAGTTCAGCCACAGCGGCACGCGCCGGTCGAGCAGCGAGCAACGCAAGGCGCCGGCCAGGGCGCTGCCCTGGGTGAGAAAACGGTCACGGCGCGACAGCTTGCGCCCTTCGAGGTCACGCCAGTAGCGCCACAGCACTTTCATCGCCAGGTGCGCCCAGCCCCTGCCGCGCCCCTGCAGCACCCGCGTTTCTTCCAAGGTCATGGCCATGCGCCCGATCATCAAGGTGTCGGGCGACGGCGCGCGCAGGCGCAGCAATTCCTCGCCCAGGGCGGCGCCGGCGAATGGCTGGGGCTCGAGCGAGGTGAAACGTACCCGGGTGTCACGCTCGAGGTATTCGAGCATCGCCTGCCCCTGGCCGGGAACACGGACAACGCCGGCAGTGGCCGCCGAGCGCCCTCCGTAGCGCTCGCGCTTTTCGATCAGCAAGGTGTCGAGGCCCAGGTCATGGGCCCGTAGCGCTGCGGTCATGCCGCCAGCCCCCGCCCCGATCACCAGCACATCGCAGCATTCGTCCCACCTGATCATCGGCGTAGCTCCCTGGCACACGGCACCCCGGCGCGGGGCCATCGGCCAGGGATTGTCCGGCGCCGGGCATTGCCTGCCATCGTCCGTTGGGACTACCGGGGCAACCCAGCGAACGCGTAGTCCACTTGGACGATGTTGCTGCCAGAGGCCCAACCCATAGTCGTGCCTGCACCACCTACCCAAAACGTCGGACGGGCAGGCATGCCCGCGCACGAGGACGACAATGATAAGAACAACAATCGCCCCCCCGCCTCTGAACACCTATGTGAGCTTGTCCTTGCTGCTGCTGGCGGGGAGCCTCAGCCAGCCTGCCAGCGCCATGACCTTCCAGCCCAGTGATGACTTGAGCGTCGACTGGGACACCACGCTGAGCTACAGCCTTGCCTGGCGTACCGAAAAACGCGACCACAAGCTGGTGGCCAACGCCGACGCCAACGACGGCGACAACGCCTTCGACCGGGGCAGCCTGATTACCGACCGGGTGGGCTTTCTCACCGAGGCCAACCTGCGCTGGCAGGACAACTACGGCGTGTTCATGCGCGCCTCGGGCTTCTACGACCGGGCCTACGATCAAAGCAACGACAACGACACCGGCACCTCCAACTGCTTTGCCAGCGGCGTGTGCAGCAAGCCCGACCGCTTCCCCAAGGACACCGTCGACCAGCACCGCGACGACCTGCGCATGCTCGACGCCTATGCCTACGGCACCTGGGACATGGCCGGGCACAACCTCAACCTGCGCGTGGGCGACCAGGTGGTGAGCTGGGGCGAGAGCCTGTTCTACCCGGGCGTATCGGGCGCGCAGAGCCCGGTGGACGCCACCAAGGCCACCACCCCGGGTGTTGAGGTGAAGGAAGTGCTGCTGCCGGTCGGCCAGGTGTTCGGCCAGTTCAGCCTCACCGACGACCTGGATGTGGAGGCCTACTACCAGTACAAGTGGGAAAAGACCCAGATGTTCGGGGTCGGCAGCTACTTCTCCACCACCGACTACATCGACCGTGGCGGCTACAGCGACGCCACCGGCTTCGTCAGGCGCCTGAAGGACGACGAGCCCAGTGACAGCGGCCAGTACGGCGTGGCCTTGCGCTACAGCGCCGCCTCGCTGAACAACACCGAGTTCGGCCTGTACTACGTGCGCTACCACGACAAGACCCCGACCCTGGACTTCCAGAGCGACCTGGGCTTCTACCGCGCCCGCTACTTCGACAACATCGACCTGTATGGCGCAAGCTTCGCCACCGTGCTGGGCGACACCAGCCTGGCCGGCGAAGTCAGCTACCGCGACGGCCAGCCGGTGATGGTCGACAACGGCTTCTCCAGCGCCGTGCGTGCCGAAACCCTGCAGGCACAGGTCTCGGCCATCCACGTGTTCGGCCCCAATGCCTTCTCCGACAACACCACCCTGACCGGCGAGCTGGTCTACAACACCGTGCTGCACAACGACAAGTCCGACCCGCTGACCCTGGCCCCCGGCCTGACCCTGGGCGGCACCGACAGCCTGGTGGGCGACCGCGATGCCTGGGGCTACACGGTGCAGCTCAACCTTGACTACAACGACGTGTTCAGCGGCTGGGACATGTCGGTGCCGATCAACTTCAGCACCGCCGCCCAGCACGACAGCGCCCTCACCGGCTCGATCAACTACGGCCAGGGCGACGATCGCGCCAGCATCGGCACGACCTGGCGCTACCTCGGCAACTTCACCGTCGAGGCGCTGTACAGCGCCTACCTGGGCAATGCCAACAACTCGCCCTGGGCCGACCGCGACAACGTCGCACTCAACTTCAAATACCGGTTCTGAAGCCCTGATTGAGGATCAACGACATGCATGACTTCAAGCACGCCTGGCTACGCGCCACACTCACCGCCACCCTGCTGAGCAGCGCCGTGGCCCTGCAGGCCAGCGCCAACGGCAGCGATGCCGGGCAACTGGGCAAGGACCTGACGCCAATAGGTGCCGAGCGCGCCGGCAATGCCGATGGCAGCATCCCGGCCTGGAGCGGCAAGTGGCGCGGCGTGCCACCCCAGGTGAAGTTCGCCGGCCCCGGCAGCCCCTACCCGGACCCGTATGCCGACGAAAAGCCGTTGTTCGTCATCACCGCGCAGAACATGGACCAGTACGCCGAAAACCTCTCCGAAGGCCAGAAGGCGCTGTTCAAGCGCTACCCCGCCACCTTCAAGATGCCGGTCTACCCCAGCCACCGGGATTTTCGCGCCGACCAGGACACCGAGCAGGCGATCTTGCGCAATGCGCAGCACGCCAAGCTCAGCGCCGACGGCAATGACGCCCTGGAAGCGTTCGGCGCCTCGCCGTTCCCGATCCCGAAGAACGGCAACGAGCTGATCCTCAACCACAACATGCAGGCACGCGCGATCACCGAGGAGGCCAACTACAACCAGGTGGTGGTTTATGCCGACAACAACCGCGTGCTGGAGAAGGTCAACTACAAGATCTACTCGCTGTGGTCCGACCCCAAGCAGAATGCCCAGAGCACCAACGGCGTGTTCACCAACTTCCTGCTCACCACCCTGGAGCCGGTGCGCAAGAAAGGCGAGATCATCGTCGGCCACGAGTTCACCGACGCTGCCGCACAACCGCGCCAGGCCTGGCAGTACACCCCCGGCCAGCGCCGCGTGCGCCGCGCGCCGACCGTGGGCTACGACTCGCCCACCGGCGCCGGGGGTTTTCGCG
Organism: Pseudomonas sp. UBA6315; assembly: GCF_002438125.1. Taxonomy (NCBI): domain Bacteria; kingdom Pseudomonadati; phylum Pseudomonadota; class Gammaproteobacteria; order Pseudomonadales; family Pseudomonadaceae; genus Pseudomonas; species Pseudomonas sp. UBA6315. The sequence continues at coordinate 17,070 of NZ_DJTF01000058.1, read as the reverse complement.
TGTACGACGAAGACCGCTTGTTCAACGGGGCAACCGACCGCTATGACTGGACCATCGTCGGCAAAAAGGAAATCTACATCCCCTACAACAACTACAAGATCGATGAACCGGACATCAAACAGTCGGACATCATCAATGCCGCCGGCCACGTCAACCCAGACCTGATGCGCTACGAAAAACACCGCACCTGGATCCTGCAGGCCACGCTCAAGCCCAGCGCCCGCCACATCTATGCCAAGCGTACCTTCTACATCGACGAAGACAGCTGGGCAGCGACCCTGGCCGACAACTACGACGGCCGCGGCCAGCTGTGGCGCACCAACATGCAGACCTCGATCTACGCCTACGACATCCAGCGCTTCCACGCGCGCCTGGCCATCTACCATGACCTGATCGCCGGGGCCTACATGGTCGACCGGCTGCTCGACCAGCAGAAGCCGGCGCTGCTCAATGCCAGCAACTTCGGGCCTGAAGAGTTTACGCCGGGGAACCTGCGCAAATTGGGTACTCGCTGAGTGCAACGCCCCGCCCGTTGCTGGGCGGGGCGACCCTTGCCTTAGCGCGATGCCTGACTGAGCTCGGCACAGGGCTGCAGAACAGGCAACAGACGAATATCGACTCGCCGGTTCGCAGCCCTGCCGGCGGTCGTCTCGTTGCTGGTCAACGGCTGATTCGCCGCCGCGCCGCGCACGGCGAAGCAGCTGTCCGGAAGATCCCCCATGTGCTGCAGCCAATCGCGCACTGCCAGTGCCCGAGCGCGCGACAGCTCCAGGTTCGTACTGACTTCACCGCTGGCATCGGCATGCCCGGAGATGACCACCAACCAGCCAGGTCGCGACTTGATTTCGACCAGTGCGCTCATCAACGGCTTGGCCGATTCGGCCTTTATCTCGCTGCTCCCTGGTGCAAACAGGCTCAGGCTAGCGAGCTGAACGGGCGCAGCCACGGGCTGCTTGCGGGCCTGCTCAGCAAGCCAGTACTGCCACCCTCCCACACCTGCCAGCGCAACCGCCAACGCCGCCGCCAAGAGCCACGGCAGGACGCTGCGTTTCCTGGCTTGAGGCTCGAAAACGATCGAGTAGGTAGTGTGCAACGGCGCCAGCACAGCAGCAGGTGCCACTAGGGAGGTTGCAGGGCTGCTCACCCACTGCGGCACAGGCAAGACCTGCGTGCGCTGCTCGGCCAGGCGATTCATGAACAAATCAACCAGGCTACGCAGGCTCTGCAGTGTGGCTACGGTGACCTGGGCCACGTGGGCGAGTCGCGACTCCAGCTGCGCCAGCTCGACTGCCAGGTGATTGAGTGCCGGCACCCTGTCCGGGCCCCAATCAAGCACCCGCAACAAGGGCTGCAGCTGGGCAAACAAGGCGGCAAGCAGATCCACCCGCACTGACGCCTGTGCGGGCCACAGGCGTGGCCATTGCTCGATCAGGCTTGCCAGCAGCGCCAGGCCCTCGCCCATTCCCAGCAGGCCTGCACGATGGCTGCGGGCCAAGACAAAGGCCACCGCTGTCTGCAACTCCGCGCCATGCTGCTCGAATAGATCGAGGCAGGCCCTTTCGATCTTCGCCCAATCCACATCCGGGCGCGCAGGATGATTGAGCTTCGCCAACTCCTGTTGCAGGGCCTTGAACTGATCCAGGCCGCGCGGATCCCCTCCCAGGCGAATACGCACTTCAAACAAAGACGACATCAGTTTGCCTCCGGTCCCTTCACTCACTGCAGGTAGCCCTGCTGCTTCAGATGGCGCACCGTCACTTTGCCCTCTGGCGCCAGCGTCGTTGCGAACGTCATGCTCGCGCCGCTGTGGAGGGTCATGTTCAGGGTGTATTCGAGATGGCCGGGCCGGGTCTGCGCCAGCATGTCGATGGCAACGGCGGCCAAGCGCGGCTCGTACTTGAGCAAGGTGCCGGTCATGGTGCTCATCAGTGCCTGGGCGGAAGCAGGCAACCCTTGCAAAATGGTGCCCATGTCGGGCAGGCCGTAGTCAGGCAGGTGAGCAAGGGCCCCGGCGCGGCTGTTGAGGATGCGCTGCAGGTTGTCCAGCACGGACAGCGTCAGCTGGTCTTCTTCGGCAACCTGGTGAAGATCCAGTTCGCCAGCGAAGTTCTGCAGCAACAGCTCGTAAAGTGAAGGCGTCAGTTCAGGCATGCCTGCTACTCCTTCAGCCGTGGGCGCAACGTCAATCGGTTGTCTGCAAGCTCGATCACCCGCGCCTGGTCCGGGTCCAGGTCATCGCGCTCGAGCTTCAGGCGCCAGGCATCGGATTCGCTGCCTGGTGCACGCAGCAGCGCCACCACCGCAACCATGCGGGTGTCTTTTTCCAGCGGGACGCTCAACAGCGCAGCACCCTCGGGTTTGACCACCAAGGTTCGCTCGTTGAGCAGGTCATCACCCAGCAATCGATGCGCATTGCTCAGCCAGTCGTCGTAGGTAAGGCGCTCCAGGGTCTTGCCGTCGCGCAACTGGTACACCCGGACCATGGTCGCAACCGACAGGCCACTCATGTCGGCGGCGTCGGTGTTGATCACCGCGCGGCCGACGACATCCAGGTGAAGGGTATTTACCTGCTTGTAAAAGATCGCCGTGGTGACGGCGGCGCTGCTATCGGCCACCTTCTGCGTCAACCCGCAGCCACTTAGCGCCGCGAACAGCGCCGCGACCTTGAAAAGATCAAAAACGGTACGCGACATGTTGTACCTCCCTGTTGCAAGGATTCAAATGCAGGCCTTGGTAATGGCCCAGATGAAGGGTGATGAGGTCGGATCCCCTGGACGCCTGAAGCGCTTCGGTCAGCCCCAGGACTGCCGTCATCCCCAGAATGGCCTTTGCCTTGCCCAGTACCGGGACTGGAAGCATGCGCATCGGCAGCGACAGCTGCAGTTTTGCCAGGCAGCGCCAACCCAGGTACACCTGCAGCAGCACCAGCAGATCCAGGTGCAATTGGCCGCCCGGCAACCAACCCGGCGCTTCATCCGGGTCCTGGGTGCACAGGGCCAGCTGCAGCTGGCTGGTGGCATCGAGACTGAATGCGCCCAGCGGGGTGCCCTGCCCCAGCGTTACCGGGCTGCTTGGCGACAAGCTCGCGGGCTGATCGAGCAGCACTTTTCTCGGCCAGTGCGCCGTGACATTCGCGTGTGTACGCGGAGCCAGTAGCTTGACCAGTGCGACGATGCCCTCTGCATTGCGCGTTGGCAGGCGCATCACGCTGAGCAAGGCGAGAAAGCGCGACATGGGCGTTGCTATGCGCTCGGCAGACCCGGGTATGCCGAGCCCGATCAAGCCCAGCAGGCACTGGGACGTTGCATCGCTGCCACCGGCCTCGAACGCCGCCGGGTACGAATACTTGCGCCAGATCCGATAGAACTGGGTGAAGAGGCGGTGATTGAAGATATCCAGGAACGCCTCGACCGCCTCATGCCCTTCGCGGCGCTGGACCAGGTCGTCCAGGTAGGCCGTGGGCAGCGGTGAGTCGACCCCGTACAGGCCAAGCAGGCGAGTTCGCACCGTGGCCGGTTTGTCCGGGTGGGCTTCATCAAGCTCGATTGCCCGCAGTTCACTGGCAGGAAACCCCATGCCCGGGTCGGGGCGAAAGCGGATGACGTCAGCCTCGGGGTGCGCCGTGCTGCCCAGCGGCGGCTGCCCAGGCACGGCCTGCTCCAGCAGCTGGCAGACCCGATACAGATTGGCTTCGGTCAAGTGCCCTTGTAACGCTTGCAGCAAGCCGGTGGCGTTCAGCCGGGCATACGCTGACTGTGGTGCTCGTTCCATCGCAGTGACTTTCCAGTAGGTTGAATGATCAGCGTCAGTTGCGTGCACAGGTGAATGTCGGCATACAACGCGAAGAAGCGGTTGAGCATTTCGCCGAACAGGCTGATATCGCCCTCGCCCGCGAAACCCTTGGCATCCACCGTGACTTCGATGTCCACGCCGCGCAGCAGGAAGCCTTTGTCGAAACGCTGGATGAGGTGATGCTTGACCTCGACGATCGCCTCCAGGCGGCGCCGGTTCATCTCGCTGTGGGTCCAGTCATAAAGCGCCAAGGTCCCACGCAGTACCTCGGCACTGGCAAGCATGGGCAGGAAGTTGGAGCCCAGGTGGCTGAGCACTCGCCAGTGAAAGCGGTCACGGTTTGGCGGGTAGCACGGCAAGGTCGGCGCACACAGGTTGCGCACCCGCAAGCCGGCCTGGGCGGACTGTGCAACGGTATCGAGCAGCGTGCTCTGCAGTGCCTTGCGCGGCAGCTGGCCATTGGTGCCGGTCAGGCGCAACGACAGGCTCGCCGGCTCACTCAGGGCCTGCTGGTCAAAGCCCTCCCCGCCCAGTATCAGCCAGGTGTCATGCAGGCCATTGGCGCCACGCCGCAGGCGGGTATGGAAGTAGTGCTCCGGCGCCTGGTCACGCAGCATTCCGCCTTTGTGGCGAAAGCTGGTGAACGGCACGTAGTCGTACCGCGTGGCGTTTTTCGTACCGGTGACGCGGTCGACCGAATAGATTTCGGTATGGCCATCCTGCAGGCGCATGGGGCGCAGCAGGTAGTCGCTTTGCAAGGGGTCGACCGTCAGCGGGTCGGCCTCCAGCGGGAACAGGTTGATGACCGGCACTGCGTGCAGGCGAATGTGTTCGGCGTTCGGTGTGAACGCATGGGGCCAGGCCCCCGTGAACACCACCTCGAGCTCGAACCAGGGCGTGCCGGCAGCGAGCTTCAGCTGCTGCAAGCCCTGCAGCGTCACGAACATGAACTTCTCACGGAAGGTGAAGTACTCCAGCAGCAGCTGGTAACCGCTGAAGGCACTGTCCCCTTTGGGCCAGAGGCGGTCCTCCTGGGCAAAGCCCTTGGGCGAGAAATGGCCATCGAGCAGCTGGCGCCCCTGCTGGCCGGGCACGCGCACGTACAGCTGCGCAACGTTGAGCGTCAGGGCCTGGTGCAAGGCGCTGGTCAAGGCTGCATCGCCCTGCAGATAGAGAGGCAAGTCGGCAAGCTCGACCTGAGCCCAATCAGCCAGCACACCGCACGTAAAGCGAAGGCGCAACAGGGCTCGCCCATCGAGCTCATGATCAAGGCCAGCGGTGCCCAAGCTCAGTGGCTGCAACTTGACGGCCTGGGTCGTGGCGTACTGACAGCGGGTTCGATCCGGCCCTATGGGTTGCGAAAGGACCTGAAACCCCGGCGCAACCCCTTCACTGCCTTTCATCTGGTCGATCTCGGGCAGCAGTTCGATGATCGACAACGAGGGGATGGTGCGCAGGTAATGGGGCCACAGAAGGCTTACCAGCCCTTCGGTCAGCTCGGGAAGGTCGTCATCGAGCTTCTCGCGAAGGCGCCCCATCAAAAATGCAAACCCCTCGAAAAGGCGTTCTACATAGGGGTCGTCGGCACCCGGCTTGTCCAGGTTCAACTGGGCTGCACGGTCAGGGAAGGCTTGCGCAAACTCCTTGCCGGCTTCGCGCAGGTAGCGCATCTCGGCATCGAAGTAACGCAGCGTCGGGTTATCCGTATTCAAGAAAACGTTCCTGTTCGAAGGCGCTAGCTGCAAAGCACTGCGGCGCGCACGGGGTCGATTGCAACGAGCGCAGCCAGCTGCGCCTCCATCTGCCCAGCCAGGCTGGACTTGTCGGCATCGTTGCGCTGGGCTTTGAGACGCAGCAACTTGAGTAGCCGCGCCTTGACTTCGAAATACAGCTGCGGCTCCCATTGCGAGAGGCCATGGCGTTGGCCACTGGCATCGAGCTCGCTGAGCAGGTGCAAGGCCAACTCAGCTTTGCCGTGCTGCTCGGCCACGCGCGCCATTACCAGGCGCAGCAGCCAGCGCTGGCGCCCGGTTGCCAGGTCGGTGCGCGCAGCCAGCCATGCCAGGGCTCGCTCGATGCCATCGCTGTCCGCCTGCGCCAACGCTTCGCTTTCCAGGCTCAGCACATCGTCTTCGCCCGCCCCGCCCACTGGCGCAGCGGCCGGCAGCCATGGGTGGGCAGCATTGCCGCTGACGTGCTGGTTGATCCAGTCACGGGTCGCTTCATCCGCGAAGGGGGTGCCATCGCTCCAGCGCAACAGCTCGATACCCGCCAGCCGCTCGAGGAACATGCCCAGGTCACGCTTGACGATGCCCGCCCAACTGCTGTCGTGGGCCGCCGATTGGCTCAACGCCTGGTACAGGTACCAATGCAGGTCCAGCCAGAAGTGGTTCACCCCTTCCGTGAACATCTGCTCGACCTGATCGAGCAGCGCGCTCCACGCCTGCTGCAAGTACAGGCGCTGGAGCTGGGCACGGTACTCGCCGCGCGGCGCTGACAGGCGCGTAATACCCTCGGCATCATGGGGCGGAACCTGGTGCAGCGTGTCCCAGCGCAGGCTTCTGAGCAGCCGATGGGCCGCGAGCCAGCCTTCGGGTTGCTCGCGCAGGTAACGCGCCAGGTTGCGGCCACTGTCCAGCAGATCACGACCGGACTTGATGGCCACCGGCGCCTGCTGGGGGGCCGCTTGTGCGGCGCCGGTCTGAGGAACGATCGCATCAACCCCACCCGACTGCGCCAGGCGCTTGGACAAGGCGCTGATCAAGGGTGACAAGTTGGGCCGATGCGCTTCAGGCCATGCATCGAGGCCACTGCGCAGCCAGGCGAGTGCGGCCACCGTTCTTTGCGCCTGCGCCTTCACCACTTGCGGATAACGCGACAGGCTGTCCAGCACCTTGCTGCTGGCCAGCCAATCCATGGCCAGCTTGCGGCTGTTGGCGCGGGCAGGCAGCACCTGCGTGCCGTAGCGCTCGACCAACGCCGCCAGAAGGCTCAGGCCGTCTGCCAGCCCCGCCTCCCCGCCCTTGTGCAGGCGCGCCCAGAGGTAATAGGTAGCGACGCGCAGGTCTTTGCAGGTGTGCTTGAGCAGCTGCTCTGCCAGCGCGATCACTAGCTCGACATCCGCACCGGAAAGCTTGTTGACCTCCTCGCGCATGCGCTGGAAGTCGTCTTCGTGAGCCGGGTCATCGCCCGCAGGAGCGTCCGCACGGATGGGCTGCAACCACGCTTCCCAGCATTGCCCCTGTTGTCGTGCCAGGAGCAAGGGGTCTTCTGTCGGCAAGCAACTGTCGATCAACTTGTTCAACATCATTGGGCTTCTCCTCGCAGTGCAACGCGCTGCACGTTTGCGTCGCCCACCAGAAAGATCTTGCGCGGCAGCGTGAAACCCCGCAGCGCAAGCAACGCCAGCGGCCCGCCGGCCAATTCGGTGCGCAGGTGCCAGGTCAGGCCGAGGCCATCTGGCGCCTTGAGCACCACGCGCATCTGGCTGCCGCCGTCGTCGAGGTGGGTCACCTGGGCCTGTTCGAGCAGGCGTATCAGGCCCCAGGTGCCCTGCAGGTCGGCGAACAGACGCTCGCCTGTGTGCACGCTGGCCCAGCTCAGGCTGACGCCGGGATAGTCGCTCTGCCCCGGCCAGCGAAAGCGCTGCCAGCGCTCGCGCTGGTTGAAGTAATGGTGCTTCTCGCCATTGAGGATGAAGGTGGTCTGCACCACATCGCGCACCGGCTTGCCGCGCAGTTCGAAGCTCAGGCCCATGCCGCCGTCGGTGTAGAGCACATCCGCCAGCTGGCTGAGCTGGTTGATCGCCGCCAGGAACTGCGGGTTGAAGCGCAGGCCCTGGCTGTAGCGCGGGTCGGCCACCCAGCGGCTGCCTTCCTTGCGCAGCAGCCCCGACAGCTGCTCGCGCAGGAACTGCTCGATGCGCCCTGAGTCGGCGCGGATCATCTGCCCCAACATGGGCAGCGACGCATCGCTGGAGGTGACGGCAAAGGGGTAGCGGCCGGCGAATGCGCCGTTCCACTCATCGACCACGGCGCGTTGCCAGTTGCGGTTCAAGCCGGCGGCCGAGGGCTGCAGCACGCGCTGCCAGGCCTGGTCCAAAGGCTGCACGAACAGGGCCTGCGCGGCGCCGCCCCATTCGGCGCCCAGGCTTGCGGCGATCAGGCTGCCGTAGGCCTGGGTTTCGGTCAGGTCGACGCGCTTGCCCTGGAACACCGTTTGCGCCAGGGCTTGGGTCATGGCCTGCGGGTCTGGCGCCTGGGTGACCTGCTGCAGCTTCAGGCGGGTGCTGGTCACGCGGGTGAGAAAGGCCTGCAGGCTCAGGCTGTCATCGCGAAGCTGCCCTTCCGGTTTTTTGCCCAACAGTGTGAGTAGCGGCCCGAAAGTACCGTCCAGCGGGCCGCTCTGGCCCTGGGGCAATTGTTCGATGAGCGCCGGTTTGTCCTGGCCGATCAGGTTTTGTGCGGACTGGATCAAGGAGTCGGCCAGGGCCTGGCCACGCAGGCCGGCTTGGCCCTGATACGCCAGGGTGTTCATCAAGGCGATCAGCGGCGACTGGCGGGCATCGCTCATCAGCGTCAGTTGAGCGATCACTTCGTCCAGGCTGCCTCGCTGCTGCCAGCGCAGGCTGTTGAGAAAGGCCAGCCAGGCGCTGCCGTAGTCCTGGAAGTAGCGCGCGGTCAGGCGCTCGCGGAGCTGGTCGGGGCTTAATTCGGCGGCGAGGGTTTGCGGGTTGTCGCTGAGCACCCAGTCGATTTGTTCGCGGCGCGCGTGGGCGGCCTCGTCGATGGCCTGGCGCACGTGGCCTTCCCAGGCCTGGCGGGTGAATACGCCGGGGACGCTGGCCGCGGTGTCGAACAAGGCGCTGGCATCGGTGTCGCCAACCAGCTGCTCAAGGCCCTGCGCCGGGTAATGGTTGGCCGCCGCCTCGAGTGCGCGCCGGTAGAGGCTGGTGTCGGCGTTGCGCTGGCCGAGTTGGCCGAGCAGCACCTGGCGAACCTGGGCGATGAGCCTGGCGTCGGCCTGGATGGCCCAGTCGGGGTTGGCGGGCAGTTGCTCGGCGAAGAAGGTCCACAGGGTGGGCTCGGCAGCGCCGAGGGTGCGGACCAGGAAGGCTGCGTCGGCCTTCTCCGGGCGGGCCAGCATGAGGTAGGCCTTGAGCTGGTCGTAGGCCTGCTTGGCGCGCTCGGCACGTTGCGGGCTGTCGGGGTTGAGCTTGAGCAGGGCATTGAGTTGGGCTTGCAGCAACGACGCTGCCGGATCGCGCAAAAGTCTGTTATTGGCGCCCACATAGTGCGGCCACACGGCATCGCGTAAAGCCTTGCTGCGATCCAGGCCGAAGCGCTGGTACCAGGGGGCACCGTGTTCGGTGCGGTAGTCCAGGCGCGATAACTCGCGGACCAGTTCGTCCAAGGCAACCCGTGAATCGTGCTCTTCAGCCGGTTGCTGCAGCGTCGTCAATGCCGCCTCTACCCGGCCGACTTCGGCGCGGTTGCTGGCAAAGGAGAGCAGCAGGCCTGCGCCCCACATTGCAGTGAAGCTCAGGGCCGCAACGTAACCTATTCGGCTAGCACTCCAGCCCAGGCGCTGCGGATTGGCCGAGCTGTCACCCAACACGCCATGCCAGGCCGGAGCCGGCAGCCAGTGATGGGCTGTGCTCGACTTGTCCCTAGGCGCCAGCGGCAAGCTGAACCACAACCCACGCAACGAAACGCCACGTCCCCCCTCTGCCACAGACATTGCGGCTCGCCAACGCGCACCGCCGTCGGGCTGAAGGTCGCGCGATAAGCGCAGCAGGAAATCATGGGCGAGGTCGTTCTGAAGCTGCGCCAAACCCTGTTCACGCAACGGTTGCCGCAATCTTTGCAGTAGCGCATCCAGTTGCGTTGCCGTAAACCGCGCCGGCAGGCTGCAGCCCACTGGTTGTACTTCGCGTGCGGATTGCGGCCAGGCACTTTCGCAGACCTGCCACAGATGCAGCGGCAATTGCCAACGCACGTCCTTGGCGAGATTTTGCAAGCGGCGGGCGCCGCTGCTCATCGCCGTGACATCGCGGCTCTGTTCCTTGCTCAATACCCAAATGACGCTATCAAGCCCATGCCCTTTGGCGAGTAACTCTATATTCGGTTCTACCTGCATGCCGCCGCCGTACAACAGCACCGCATTTGGCGTTTCGAGCCACTGCTGCTCAGCTAAACCTGGGGCAATGGCGTCAATCTGCTCCGGCTCGCCGACGACGAGCAACAGGCGCACTTTGCGGCGCCAGAAGTAACCATAATGATCGCGCAGCGATTGTTTGACGGTGTTGGCCGTAGACTCGCTGCGAGCAGGGCTGGGGAACAGCCGCGACAGCGAATGGGTTAGACGCGAGGAAAACTCCAATGATGCCAACTTCCTGATACCCAGCGCGCCAAGCCCATCGAGGAGCAACACAAGCAAACATAACCCGAGCACACCGGCAAATAGCCTCAGCTGACTGTTCTCATCGGTTACAGAAACGATCGGGTTGTCGACCCAGATCAATATCCCGCCGATGACAACCATGCAAAGGAGCACAATCCAGATGCTAGTTTGCTTTCTCATGACTTGATTTCACTTCCAGTCTGTACACCGGGTCGTATGACGCACCATTGCGGTGAAGCGTCCTGCAACATGACCAACTGTGGCTGAACATCCGCCGCCGCTTGCTCGCTGGCGACAATGATTGTGATGTTGCCCAAAGCACTGGCTGGCCGGCCAAACGCGTCGTCCAGCCGCATACACTTATCGATGTCGAGCGAACGACCTGCACGTTCCATTGCGATACTCACAGCGCATAGGACATCGCCAGGTATCTGCGCCTGCCAGACAAAACAAGGCTCGTTGTCCCCTATGCGCCCCCAACGCAACACGTCCTGCAGTGACTTCGCCTCGTTGGTCATTGGCACAGGGCGATGGATCCATGCCTCTGGCGTAAGGTTTTGCATTTCGCAAAACTGCGATTGAGCGAGCAACAAGGCAGAGACCGATTCAGCCTGCTCCGAAACGGGCTCCTGAAACACATTGATCTCAAGCGACAGCAAGAGCGAACAGGCTTCGGGCTGATCCAGCCACTCATCCAGCCAGAGCACACCGTCGTCCTGTGTCGCGAACCGCACCTGGTCAATTGCCAAGTCTTCGGCTGCACAGGAGCGCCACACCGACAGGACCTCAGCATCGCTGAGTACACCGTTGTGCTTGATCCGAAGGTTTAACGGTGCTGATCGCCCATAGCGCTGCAACTCGCCATTGAGGCCGCACATCAATTGCTGCAGGAACAACTGCAAGCGCCTCTGATATGAATGCACCGCAGTGCCATCGCCTAAGGGCATCAGTTGACTTGCACGCAAGGTCGAATCCACATCCGACAGGTAGACAGGTTGCAAGCGTGTACTTGAACTGCGTAACGCCCGAGCCAGTTGATTGTTGCCTGCCGGGGTGCGGTAAGAGGTTGCCAACAAGGCGATGGCGCGCTGCCCGTGTGCTATCAGCAAGCGCTCATGTTCGGTGTGTTGCCGGTTCCAGCTCTGCGCGTATTCCCGCTCCTGTTCATAAGCCCTTGTGCGCAGAGCGAACAATAAAAGCCCGGCCACCGACGGCAGTACAAGTACACAACACCAGAACCACGGCGACATCCGCCAGCTATCACTTGGCCAGAACAAAACCCCGAGACTGCCACCCAGTAGGCAACACAATGAAATCACGAGTAGCCAGCGCCCTTTATCGGGAGCCGGCGGCGGCACAAGCCTCTCAGGTAAGGTGTCGAGGTCAACCGGCACGTCAACGCCTCCCTGCCTGTGGCAAGCAAGTGATCAAGATGCAACTGCAATCACAACGATGGCCGAGCGAAGCCATCGGGCGGCTTCTGTGAATGAAACCTTGATCGCCCGAACAACGCATGTCGCCGATACGAATGACACCCTTCATACAGAGCTCCCCATAAAAATTGCGCAGCAGTCATCAATCCGCAGATTCAGGCAGGAAGGACAGATCAACGTGATACTTTCCGGGGTTTTTCCGATCGACAAATACTTTGATCTTGTCGCTGCTGATGTAAGGCGTTGGATCGAACCAGATATTGTCACTTTCCAACCGATGCAACACGCCGGTTGTCGGATTCAGCCATTGACAGACAATCAGGTAGGGATGTCGACCGTTGATTGAAAACGAGTGGTTCACGTTAACTGACTGGTAATTTGCCTGTACCACCTGACCCTGCTGTCTCAGGTGTTTTATCTTGCGGATTTTGAGACGACCGACCAGGGCCATTGCAATGCCCGCCAATAAAAACGGACTGCCTATCAACATCATTGGAATTGCAATACGCCATAGGGAAAGAAACGATTTTACCCTGGCACCCTGAGGGTCAGCGGAGGGATAGGCCACCTCAATTTTTTTTCCTATCGGGTTATATTTTTCATTGAGGCTATCGCGCGAAGTAAACTCTACAGTTGCACCCTCCCTGTCGAGGAATTGCACAACAGGCTTGATCACACCCGTTGTGGGCGATCGCCCATACGCTATTATCGTACCTTCCGTGGAAATGGCCTCAGCCAAGAAATCGCTGGATTTTTTATAAGAAAGCGCGCTTATGGCTACCAGCCCGCTCCCTATCATGAGAAACGCCCATTTTATTACTGGTACATCTTTCATACGCCCCCAACGCGCCAGAGCAACCCAGCGCCAAAAGTCTTAGTGGAAATCTATAGTTATCAAACAACGGGCACACACCATCGATCACGTAGCTCAGGGCTTGGTGAACCTTTAACGAAGAATCAGGCGTACCGACCCGTATCGCTTACGAACTCAATGACAACCCAAAATAACAGACATGAACCTGCCTTAGTTCACAGGAGTTGCGCTATTCACCACACAACGAGCTGTCTTACCTACGACGGCTAACAGTTCTGTTCCAAGAATGAAGCCGCTGATATACCCATCCGGACTTCTGAAGCTACGCTGTACATTTACCCCGCCCCCCAAAGCGGATTTGCATAGCTTATTCCTCGCAGCACTTTGGCATAGTTGCCGTTAGATTCTGGGCCTTTGTAGACAGGTTTACTGGGGCCTTGAGGGTCCTGAATAGGCGAGTTTTTGTAATAGTCGGGGTCATACCAATCTTTAACCCACTCCAGGCCATTATCGGACATGCCATACAAGCCCAGCGGATTAGGGGCAAATCTATCGACCGGCAGCGGAGTGTGTATACCGGTTTTCCATCCCATCTCTTCAGCAAACGCTTTTCTGTCCCAAGAAGTAGAAATATTGATTCCTTTGGGGCCATCCCGCCATTCTGCAGTCACTTCATCATCAGTCACCTTATAGGTACCGTCGTCCGTGGCGACCATGAAGAAACGACCTCGACTGCGAGCTGCGTACTCCCACTGAGCTTCAGTAGGCAACGCAAATGGCAATTGGCTGACATCCGCCAACCAACTGCAGTATTTCTCTGCCTCATACCAATCAATGGGTGCTGGATTACTCGGCGGCACGCTGACGAACTCATACTGGTCATCTTCAGCAATGTATTTCAGCACCGAAGAATCATTCAACCTCGAATACAATGAGTATTCTCGATTAGTAATTTTGAATTTTGACATCGAATAACTACTGAGCCGAACCTGATGCAGTGGCTTACTGTCTTTATCAAGGTCATACGGTAGCCTTTCTGGCCCATACTGCGAACCGTAGTCGCCCATTAGATATTCCCCACCCTCAACAAAGATCATATTATCTTTGACCTCCCTAATGAAAGCATCCAGCTCCTCACTTGTAACGTCTCTACCACCCTCTCTTTCCTGCCCAATTAGGAGATCGCATCCTGCCAATACACAAGCAGCAAACAAACCAAGCGCCACTCTCGAAAAACCCATATCCACCCCAAATTATGCCAGCTGATTTGAATTTTCATCACAGGGCGAAAACATACAGCGCTGTGGATAATGAGGATTAGCCATACTATTGAGTTTGTAATGCCACGTATCATTCATGGCAAGCGCATACCCCCAGGCAATCTCTATCTTTAACCTCTGTCGAATAGAGACCATTTCATACTTAGCCTTATGAAGCTCGCCATCACGATTGAAACCTAACTGCAAAAAATTAACGAGATGTTGCTCTTGCTCTTTTTCAACAGAGGCCTCATCAGCATTTTTAGCCAAGTTGCTACCATCCACCGTCAACCGGCACAACACCTTTCGCCATTCGGCACGGGTCTGGATACTCCTCAGCACCCAGATTACCGCCTCTTTACGAGTCGTAAATACGTCAAGAAAAGCGCTACTTCGATTTTCAGGATCCATGTGATCCCATTTCCCATGCCGCGTAAGAAGATACAAAAGTATGCCCTTAGCCTCGGGCGTATATCGCAGTAATTCTTGTCTGCGAGAAACCGTATTAGATGCTAAAGCGTTCCTTTTCTGAGAAGACGCCAATCCATTTCGACCCTCAACAACAAATTCGTCAACGACACCCCGAAATTTTTTTGAAACCTCAATAGCTGAGCCTGAAAGGCGGCCGTAGGATTGATAAACTGTTAGCGCTGCGTCTGCCATTTGCATTACACAATACTGACTGTAGGCAGAAAAAGCGCCCTCTTCCACCACGTCAAAAAACCTATAATTCAAACGATACAACTGATAAATCAACCAAGCCCCAAATTCGATAATTGTGCTGACGCCCACCTCACAGATAACTGCACCTTTCGCCCCTACCCCCCAACACAAACTGGCGGCCACATGAAAGCAAAACCTGCCATTGATAAACGTGCAATAAAACTTACCCCCCAGGCCCGCCCCCGCCATCCCAGAAATGCTACTGGCAATGCTGCAAAAGTCAGTAAACTCGCCAGTGGACTTCAACAATCCGGCAGCCCTATTGTCAGGATCAAAGGGTTCAGCCGGTTTCAACCATTGCAAACTCCCCTTGAGTCCGGCCTCCGCACGAACACCCGCAAAGCCTTCAGCAGACAGGTTCAGCCCTTCCTCTTCCCTGGCCATCTGTTGGTAAAACACAGCCCCACGCGTGCGCCGCTCCTTGAACCGCGGCAGCCGCCCCCCCTTCTGGCCAGCCAGCACTTGCTTGTCGCCTTTGACCATCACCTGCAACTGCCCTTCGAGCATTGCCGACGCGCCAATGAACCCCGTTAACCGCTGGGCTACCACCAGGCGGAAATGCCCCATATCGAACAATTGCTGTTTGCTGTCGGTGTACTTCAGGTTCCAGCCGAAACGGTCTGGCACGTACGCAGTAAGGGCGACCGTACCTGAGGCCAAGGTCAGGCTGGCTTTGCCCTCGCCCTTGATCGACGCCTGAGACTTGTGGGGATCGAATTCGGCGCTGGCGCCCATGTTGGCGACGAAGCGCATGAATTGCGCCCCTGCGCAAAAATCCACGTTGGCGATGACATCCTTCTTCTCGCCCTGCAAGCTGTGATTCCAGCTTTCCGCCCAATCGAAGAGCACCTCATCAATGCCCAAACTTTTAAGGTCGAAATCCGGGTTGGCCCACTTCAGTACATCTTTGAGTTCAAGCTTCAGTTTCGGCCACTCAAGCGCACTCAGTTGCTTGGCGAGTTTTCCGGTATCGATCAAGGCCCTGCCATGCTTGTCCTTGCTGATGAAACTTTGTGCCCCCCCTTTGCCGTCACTGCTTTTGAGGGACACCGAATGCAGTTTGAGCCCTTGCTGGGTTTTGCTGAAGTAGCCTTTCTTGACGAATGCATAGCGCGACGACTTGCCGCCTTTTTTGCCCTTGCCGCCCCGCCCGGCAATGGGAATAAGTTCGACGACATCGTCATAGCTCATGCCCTCCATCGAAAACTCGCCCAGTTTTTCATGGAGGGCTTTGCGGTTTTCAGCCAGCGCCTGCTCGGCGGCTCTCACCGCTTTGTGGTGGGTTTCCTGCTGCAAGGGTGAGAGGCCGGTCGGGGCTGCACGACCGTAGGCTTCCAGTGCGCTGGAATAGCGCTCTGCAGCCTGGTGAAAGGCATCCATGCTTACCAGCATGCCCCGCCAATGGTTTTCGAATGCGCCCGCTTCGCCGTCTGCGACGAACACCAGTTCCTCAGTTTCAGGACGGAAATAGCACTGCACGGACGAGTGATAAGCAATCGCCACGGCGCCTTTTTTGCTGAGCTGCGTTTGTGCCGCTGGCGTACTCGCTTGATCCATGTGTAAAAGCTCCATGCTCATTCAAAGAACAACTTGATGTTTTCCAGATCAAGGCCGTAATGGGACTGGGTATATCCATCTCCATCGGTTATGCCATCCGCGACAGTGCCGTCGGCAGCTTCGATTCGGTAGGGCACATGTGCCATCGGCTCGTCGCTTTGCTTATCTCTGATTTGGAAACGGCCCTGAGCCTGGAACTGATACACAGGGTCTTGCATCTGCATGGCTTCAAGCGCCTCGTCGAGTGATGCCGAACCACCCCATTCGATGTGATCGTTACGTATGCGTACTTCGCCGGGCGCGCCGATTTCGATGGAGCCGTCCTTCAGTTTCAGGTACGCGCCGCGACTGACCAAGGTGATGCCCTGTTGTGCATTGAGCACCATCTCGCCATTGATGCTATTGAGGGTCATTGCCTTGTCGGCCTTTAGTGTCATGGCATCGCTTTGCGCCTGAATCTCAACAGGCCCACGCGCGGCGAGGAACTTGAGCCCCAACCGTTGGGCAAAAAGGCTGATGGCGTCTCCCGCTGCAACGCTCAAGCGCCTCAAGACGGTGAGGTCGGCACTATCCCCTGCCGTGGCAATGAGATTGGCACCTGCCGACAACTGCAGATTGTTAGGCGTTGTCAGCGCCATACCGGCCGGTGCAGAGGCGATCAAGCCAGCCTCGGCCAGATTGACGAGTGCTTTGTTCAAGGACTGCTGGGATTCCATATCAGCAGGTAAAGCCCCCGAAGCCGAAGCACTTTGCGCCAGCGCCGCTACGAGCTGGATCGCTTTGCGCAGCTCATTGGATGCTTCACGCATGTCGAGCATCTGGCCATGCGCTTTCGCTTGCCCATCCGCACTGATGAACAGCCCTTTACCGCCGCGAATCGCGCCCCAGGCATCGCTCCTCAGCTCAAACCCTTCACCACGCTTCTGCTTCTGCCCATCAACCACATGCCCAAGGTTGAGCTGGCTCTTGCCGCCATGCTCGGAACTCAGCTTGACGTGCTCCTGCCCCCGGGTGTCGTCCATGCGCAGCTTGTTGTTGGCCGGTGTGCGCAACACGTTGCGTTGGTAGTTGCGCAGGGTCACGTGGTCCG
>NZ_DJTF01000089.1:0-17164 GCF_002438125.1 Pseudomonas sp. UBA6315 | reverse complement strand
GCAGGTAGGGGTTTTGTCTTTTCTGGCTGTTTACCAGCCGTGATATCGTTCCCCCTCATTTCGCAACGCCCGCCAGAGGACCTTGAATGGCCAGCACCACTTCACTTCACCCAGGCTTCATGATTGTCCACGGCAACCGCCTGGACGACCTGCGCAGCCTGGTAGTGAGCTGGATGCGCCGTTACCCCCTGGCTCCGCTGGAAAACGAAATCGCGCTGGTACAGAGCAACGGCATTGCCCAATGGCTCAAGCTCGCCCTCGCTGAAGACCCCCAGGAAGACGACCTGGGCGGTTGCGGCATAGCCGCCGCCATCGACGTGCAACTGCCGGGTAGCTTCATGTGGCAGTTGTACAGAAAAGTGTTGGGCCGCGAAGAGATTCCCGAAGTCTCGCTGCTCGACAAGGCTCCGCTGACCTGGCGCCTGATGCGCCTGCTCCCCGTACTGATCGAACGCCCCCACTTCGAGCCCTTGCGCCGGTTCCTCACCGACGACAGTGACCTGCGCAAGCGCTACCAGCTGGCCGAGCGCCTGGCCGACCTGTTCGACCAGTACCAGGTCTACCGCGCCGATTGGCTGAAGGACTGGGCCGCCGGCAACCACGTGCTCAACACCGCCCGCAGCGAACGCAAACCCTTGGCCCCGGGCAACCGCTGGCAGGCTGAACTGTGGCGGGCGCTGCTCGAAGATGTCGGCGAACAGGGCATGGCCCAGAGCCGAGCCGGGGTCCACCAGCGCTTCATCGAGCGCATCAACACCCTAGAGCAGGCACCTGCCGGCCTGCCTTCGCGGGTGATCGTGTTTGGCATCTCGTCCTTGCCCGCCCAGGCGCTGGAAGCGCTGGCCGGCCTTGCCCGCTTCAGCCAGGTGCTGTTGTGCGTGCACAACCCTTGCCGCCATCACTGGGGCGATATCGTTGCCGACAAGGACTTGCTGCGCCACCAGTACAAACGCCAGCAACGCAAGCAAGGCATGCCCCTGCAGCTCGATGACGAATCACTGCACCAGCATGCCCATCCCTTGCTGGCCGCCTGGGGCAAACAGGGCCGTGACTACATCAACCTGCTCGACAGCTACGACGACCCAGGCAGCTACCAGGGCGCGTTCAGCGAAGGGCGCATCGACCTGTTCAGCGAGGGCCAGCCCACCACGCTGCTCAACCAGCTGCAGGACGACATTCTCGAACTGCGCCCCCTCGCCGAAACCCGCGAGCGCTGGCCCGAAGTCGATCTCGCCAAGGACCGCTCGGTGCGCTTTCACGTTGCCCACAGCCCGCAACGCGAAGTGGAGATCCTCCACGACCAGTTGCTCGCCCGTTTCAGTGCCGACCCCACGCTGCGCCCGCGGGATGTCATCGTCATGCTGCCGGCGATCGACACCTACGCACCGCACATCCGCGCCGTATTCGGCCAGCTGGAACGCAAAGACCCGCGCTACATCCCCTTCACCCTCACCGACCAGGGCCAGCGCGGGCGCGATCCCTTGCTGATTGCCCTGGAGCATCTGCTCAAGCTGCCCGATAGCCGCTTCGCCGTGAGCGAAGTGCTCGACCTGCTCGATGTACCTGCCGTGCGCGCGCGCTTCGCCATTCGCGAAGGCGACCTGCCAACGCTGCATCGCTGGATCGAAGGCGCGGGTATCCGCTGGGGCCTGAATGCCGAACAGCGCGCCACCCTTGGCCTGCCCGCAGGCCTTGAGCAGAACAGCTGGCGTTTCGGCTTGCGCCGCATGCTGCTTGGTTATGCCGTGGGCGTGGGCGAGGGCTGCGACGGCATCGAGCCGTATGACGAGATCGGCGGCCTGGATGCCGCGCTGATCGGCCCGCTGGTGGCATTGCTCGATGCCCTCGATGTGGCCTACCAGGCCCTGTCCCAGCCCGCGACCGCCGGGCAATGGGGTGACCGTCTGCAAGCCTTGCTGCAGGTATTTTTCCTGGCCGAGGGCGAGCACGACGAGTTCTTGCTGATGCAATTGCAGGAGCTGCGCGATAGCTGGCTGGAAGTCTGCGAAGGTGTTGCCCTGCAAGACCTGCTTCCCCTCACCGTGGTTCGCGAGGCGTGGCTGTCGGGGCTGGACCAGGGCAAGTTGTCCCAGCGTTTTCTCGCCGGCTCGGTGAACTTCTGCACCCTCATGCCCATGCGCGCCATCCCGTTCCGGGTGGTCTGCCTGCTGGGCATGAATGATGGCGACTACCCGCGTGCCCAGCAGCCGCTGGACTTCGACCTGATGGCCAGCGACTACCGCCCAGGTGACCGCTCGCGCCGCGAGGATGACCGCTACCTGCTGCTCGAAGCCCTGCTGTCGGCACGCGATCAGCTCTACATCAGCTGGGTCGGCCGTAGCATTCGCGACAACAGCGAGCGCCCGGCCTCGGTGCTGATCGGCCAGTTGCGTGACCATCTGTCCGCCGGATGGCGCCCGGCCGGCGTAACCGATGGCCCGCAGGCCGGCGAGCAGCTGCTGCATGCGCTGACCCAGGAGCACCCGCTGCAGCCCTTCAGCCCACGCTACTTCCAGAAAGGCAGCGCATTGTTCAGCTATGCCCATGAGTGGCAGTTACTGCACCAGCAGGCCGATGGGCAAGCGCCGCCAGATGCGGGCCTGCCGCCCTACGCCAGTGACGAAGCCCTGACCCTCACGCAGCTGCAGAATTTTCTCCGCCACCCTGTACGGCATTTCTTCAGCCAACGGCTGAAGGTGTTCTTCGAGGCGCTGGAAGCCCCGACGCCGGACGAAGAGCCTTTCGTGCTCGACGCCTTGCAACGCTACAGCGCCAGCGAGAGTCTGCTCGGCGCAGCCTTGGCCGACCCCGAGCAGGCCGAACAGGCATTGCAGGCACAGGCACGCCGCCTGCAGGCGTGCGGCATGCTGCCCCTGGCCGGGTTTGGTGAAATCCTGCAGGCCGAGCTGATCCAGCCGCTGCCCGACCTGCTCCAGCGCCATCGCCAGCTCCTGCAGCGCTGGCCCAGCGTGGTCGAGGGCGCGCTGCCGATTCACTTCCAGCACGCCGATCACCGGCTCGAGGGTTGGCTGGGCCGGGTCTACCAGGCACAAGACCAAAGCCTGCTGAGCATCAGCACGGTGCCCAATACCATCAGCGCCGGGCGCACCCTCAAGTGGCATCGGCTGATCCCCAGCTGGGTCATGCACCTGGCGGCTTGCGCCGCAGGCTATCCGCTGCACAGCGCACTGCTGGCCAGCGACATCACCCTGCTGCTCGCGCCACTGCCACAAGGCGAGGCTGCCGAACTGCTGGGCCATCTGCTGGTGTCCCGCCAGGCGGCGATGAACGCACCGCTGCCGGTTGCCGCCAAGACCGCGTTCGCCTGGTTGGCCCAGCAAGACCCGGACAAAGCCCTCGCCGCCGCCATCAAGGCCTACGAAGGCGATGGCCGCACCAGCTTCGGCGAGCGCAGCGAAAGCCTGGCCCTGGCCCGGCAGTTCCGTGACTTCAGCGCGCTCAGCGCCGACGAAACCTTCGAAGGCTGGTGCGAAACCCTGTACCGCCCGTTATTCAGCGCAGCCTGGCAAACACTGGGCAACCCGGAGAGTGGCGCATGACCCAGGCCCGTCCCCTGGCTTTGAGTTTCCCCCTGCACGGCAGCCAACTGATCGAAGCCAGTGCCGGCACCGGCAAGACCTTCACCATATCTGCGCTGTACCTGCGCCTGATCCTCGGCCATGGCGGCGAGCAAGGCTTTGGCCGCGAATTGCTGCCGCCGCAGATCCTCGTGGTGACCTTCACCGACGCTGCCACCAAGGAGCTGCGCGAGCGTATTCGCGCGCGCCTGGCCGAGGCTGCGCGGTTTTTCCGGGGCGAACTGCAAGCCGCCGACCCGCTGCTGCACCAGCTTCGTGACGACTACCCCGAGGCGCTCTGGCCCCGCTGTGCCAACCGCCTGGAGGTCGCGGTGCAGTGGATGGACGAAGCGGCGGTGTCGACCATCCACGGCTGGTGCCAGCGCATGCTCCGCGAACATGCCTTCGACAGCGGCAGCCTGTTCACCCAGAGCCTGGAAACCGACCACAGCGACTTGCTTGGCCAGGTCATGCGCGACTACTGGCGGCGCTTCTGCTATGGCATGCATGGCGAAGCGCTGAACTGGGTGCGCAACCACTGGGGCAGCCCGGATGCATTGCTGCCGCGCATCCGCCCGTTGTTCGGCCGGGTGCGCCTGCACCAGGACGAACAGGAGCCACAAGCCCTGATCGATGCCGCGCTGCAACAGCGCATCAATCAGCTGCAGCAGCTCAAGGCGCCCTGGCTGCAATGGGCTGACGAGCTGCAGCAGATCTGCCGCGACGCAGTTGCCGGCAAACAAGCGGATGGGCGCAAGCTGCAGGCGCGCTTCTTCGAGCCCTGGTTCGACAAGCTGCGCACCTGGGCCGGCGATGAGCAGGAAGTGGAGCTCGACCTGGGCACCGGCTTCACCCGCCTGACCCCGGCCGGCATGGCCGAAGCGTGGAAGGTCGGCGCGCCGCCTGAGCATCCGGCGCTGCTGGCCATGCAGGGCCTGCCCCAACAGTTGCAGGCGCTGGCCAGCCCCGATGCGCACCTGCTCGAGCACGCAGCCGCCTGGGTATCGGCGCGTTTCGAAGTGGAAAAGCGCCGCCGCGCCGAAATGGGCTTCGACGATATGCTGCTGCGCCTGCAGCACGCCCTGGCCAGCGAGGCCGGCGAGCGCCTGGCCGGGCTGATTCGCGAGCAGTTCCCGGTGGCGCTGATCGACGAATTCCAGGACACCGACCCGGTTCAGTACGGCATCTTCGAAAGCATCTACCGCATCGGCGAGAACCGCACGGAAACCGGCCTGTTCATGATCGGCGACCCCAAGCAGGCGATCTATGCCTTCCGCGGCGCCGACATCTACACCTACCTGGCCGCCCGCCGCGCCACCGCCGGCCGCCTGCACAGCCTGGACACCAACTACCGCTCCAGCCAGGCGATGGTGGCTGCGGTCAACCGGGTGTTCCTGCAGGCCGAAGGGCGTGAGCAGGGGCGGGGGGCATTCCTGTTCCGCGAAAACGGTGACAACCCGCTGCCGTTCATCGAAGTACGCGCCAAGGGCCGCAGCGAAACGCTGCTGATCGACGGCCAGCCCACTGCGGCATTGCAATGCTGGCAGCTGCAAAGCGATGAGCCCGTTTCCAGCACCTTGTACCGCCAGCAGCTGGCGGCCAGCTGTGCCAGCCACATCGTCGCCTTGCTCAATGGCGGCCAGCGCGGCGTCAGCGGTTTTCGCGATGCCCAGGGCGAGCTGCAGCCGTGCCTGCCTTCGGACATCGCCATTCTGGTGCGCGATGGCTTCGAGGCGCAGCTGGTGCGCGCTGAACTGGCGGCCCGCGACGTGCGCAGCGTCTACCTCTCCGACAAGGACTCGGTATTCGCCGCCCAGGAAGCCCACGACCTGCTGGCCTGGCTCAAGGCCTGCGCCGAACCCGATTCCGAACGCCTGCTCAAGGCCGCCCTGGCCAGCCTGACCCTCGACCTGTCGCTGGCCGAACTGGACCAGTTGAACCAGGACGAGCGCGTCTGGGAAGGCTGGGTGATGCGTTTTCGTCGCTACCGCGACACCTGGCAGCGCCAGGGCGTGTTGCCGATGCTGCGCCACCTGCTGCACGACTTCCACTTGCCGCGCACCCTGATCGCCCGCAGCGATGGCGAGCGGGTGCTGACCAACCTGCTGCACCTGGCCGAGCTGCTGCAGCAGGCGGCCGGCGAGCTGGATGGCGAACAGGCGCTGATTCGCCACCTGGCCGAGCACCTGGCCAACGCCGGGCAGGCCGGCGAAGAGCAGATCCTGCGCCTTGAAAGCGATGAGCAGCTGGTCAAGGTGGTGACCATCCACAAGTCCAAGGGCCTGGAATACCCACTGGTCTACCTGCCGTTCATCTGCACCAGCAAACCGGTGGATGGCAGCCGCCTGCCGCTGGCCTGGCACGACAGCCTCGGCAATGTGCAACTCACCCTGACCCCGGACCAGGAGCAGATTGCCCAGGCTGACGACGAACGCCTGGCCGAAGACCTGCGCCTGCTCTACGTCGCCCTCACACGTGCCCAGCACGCCTGCTGGCTGGGTGTCGCCGACCTCAAGCGCGGCAGCCAGAAGAGCTCGCAACTGCACCGTTCGGCCCTGGGCTACCTGCTGGGTGGCGGCCTGCCGTTGGCGGCTTCGGCGCAGTTGTCGGATTGGCTGCAGGGCTTGCTGTGCGATTGCCCGCACATCGCTAGCCCAGGCCTGCCCGAGCCTGACGAGCAGCGCTACCAGCCGCCCCATGCCGAGCGCGAGCTGCTGCCGGCGCGCAAGCCGCGACGCGCAGCGTCCGAACATTGGTGGATCGCCTCCTACAGTGCGCTGCGGGTCGGTGAACAGACCCTCGGCGCCGACAGCTCCCTGGCCCAGCAATTGCTCGACGACGAAGTGGTCGATGCCCAGCTGGTGCGTCAAGCTCCGGCAGAGGGTGGCGATATCCATCGCTTCCCGCGTGGCCCGAACCCCGGCACCTTCCTCCATGGCCTGCTCGAATGGGCCGGCCGAGAAGGCTTTGCCGAAGTCGCCGGCAACCCCGGGCTGATCGAACGCACGGTCGGCCAGCGCTGCAACCGCCGCGACTGGACGGGCTGGATCCCCACCCTCAGCCAATGGCTGCAGCAGCTGCTCAACGAGCCGTTGCCGGCCCAGGATGCAAGCGTGACGCTGGCCCAGCTGCAGCAGTACCAGATCGAAATGGAGTTCTGGTTCGCCAGCCATCAGGTCGACGCCGAGCAGCTCGACCAGCTGGTGGTTCGCCACACCCACGCCGGCGCGGCGCGCCCGGCGGCCCAGCCGACCCTGCTCAATGGCATGTTCAAGGGCTTCATCGACCTGGCGTTCGAATGGCAGGGGCGGTACTACGTGGCCGACTACAAATCCAACTGGCTCGGCCCGGACATCCTGGCCTACGACGCGCAGGCCATGGAAAAGGCCATTCTCGAACACCGTTACGATCTGCAGTACGTGCTGTACCTGCTGGCCCTGCACCGGCAGTTGCGTGCGCGGCTGGTGGATTACGACTACGACCGCGATGTCGGCGGCGCCTTGTTGATCTTCCTGCGTGGCGCCAGCCGCAGTGGCCATGGCGTGTACTTCGCCAAGCCCCCGCGCGCGCTGATCGAAGCGCTCGACGCACTGTTCCGTGGCGTTCATCCGCCACAACAGCAGGACCTGTTTGCCGGAGTCGCGCCATGAGCCGAACCCTCGACGACCTTCTGCCCACGCCGCTGAACGCCGAACACTTGCAGGCGCTGCAGCCGCAGCACAGCAGCGGCGACCTGCTGCAGCTGCTCGACCGCTGGGTGGAGCGTGGCTGGCTGCGGGCGCTGGACCGGGCCTTCGTGTCCTTCCTCGAAGAGCGTGCGCCCGGCAGCGACCCCTTGCTGCTGCTGGCGGCCGCCCTGGCCAGCCACCAGCTTGGCCACGGGCATGTCTGCCTCGACTTGCAGCAAACCCTCGCCGAGCCGGACTTCGCCCTGTCGCTGCCGCCGGAGGGCGACGCCTTGAGCGGCCCTTTGCTGCTGCCTTCCCAACTGCTCGCCAACCTCGACCTGCGCACCTGGCTGCAGCGCATCGCCGCCAGTGCGCTGGTGGCCGCCGCCGATACCCCCGGGCAGCAGGCACGGCCGCTGGTACTGAGCGGCGAACGCCTGTACCTGCGCCGCTACTGGAGCTATGAACGGCGCATCGATGCCACCTTGCGCCAGCGCCTGAGCCTGCACGAGGCAACGCCCACCGATCTGCCGGCGCGCCTGGCGCAGCTGTTCGACGCGGGCGCCCTGGCGGGCCAGGTCGACTGGCAGAAGCTGGCCTGTGCCCTGGCCACCCGCGCCGGTTTCAGCATCATCACCGGCGGCCCCGGCACCGGCAAAACCACCACGGTGGTGCGTTTGCTGGCCCTGTTGCAGGCCCCGGCGGTGGAACAGGGCAGGCCCTTGCGCATCCGCCTGGCGGCCCCCACCGGCAAGGCGGCGGCGCGCCTGACCGAATCGATTGGCCAGCAGGTCGAGCGCCTGCAGGTGAGCGCCGAGGTGCGTGGGCAGATCCCCACCGATGTCAGCACCGTGCACCGGCTGCTCGGCAGCCGCCCGGGGTCGCGGCATTTCCGCCACCATGCCGGCAACCCGCTGCCCCTGGATGTGCTGGTGGTCGACGAAGCCTCGATGATCGACCTCGAGATGATGGCCAACCTGCTCGATGCCTTGCCTCCGAAGGCCCGCCTGGTGCTGCTCGGCGACAAGGACCAGCTGGCCTCGGTCGAAGCCGGCGCGGTGCTGGGCGACCTGTGCCGTGATGCCGAAGAGGGCTGCTATTCGCCAAAGACCCAAGCCTGGCTGGAGCAGATCGGCGGCCAGTCGTTGGCCGGCAGTGGCCTCAAGGCCGGTGATGAGCAGCGCCAGCCCTTGGCCCAGCAAGTGGTGATGCTGCGTTTTTCCCGGCGCTTTGGCGAAGGCAGTGGCATCGGCCAGCTGGCCCGCCTGGTCAACCGTCAGCAAGCGCAGGCGGCGCGCGACCTGCTGACCCTGCCGCCCAGCGATGTGTTCGGGCTGGCCCTGCGCGGCGAGCAGGACCGCGCCTTCGACCGCCTGCTGCTCGATGGCCTGAACCGCGGCGCCGACGGGCCGCAGGGCTATCGCAGCTACCTGCGCACCATCGGCCGCTTGCGCCCGGCACCCGGCACGCCCTTCGACGACCCGCGCTGGGAGCAATGGGCGGCCAAGGTGCTGCACAGTTTCGAAGACTTCCAGTTGCTGTGCGCGGTGCGCAAGGGCGCCTGGGGGGTGGAAGGGCTCAACGAGCGGGTGGCGCGGGTGCTGCACAACGCCGGGCTAATCGACAGCCAGCAGCCCTGGTACGAAGGGCGCCCGGTGCTGGTCACGCGCAACGATTACGGCCTGGGGCTGATGAACGGCGATATCGGTATCGCTTTGCGCCTGCCCGACGAGCAGGGCGAGCCGCTGCTGCGCGTGGCCTTCCCGCGCAACGATGGCAACGGCGGGGTGCGCTTCGTCCTGCCCAGCCGCCTCAACGAGGTGGAAACCGTGTTCGCCATGACCGTGCACAAGTCGCAAGGCTCGGAGTTCAGCCACACTGCGCTGGTGCTGCCGGACGCGCTCAACCCGGTGCTGACCAAGGAGCTGGTGTACACCGGCATCACCCGGGCCAAGCACTGCTTCAGCCTGATCGAGCCACGCCAAGGCATTTTCGAGGAGGCGGTGTTGCGCAAGGTCCGGCGTATTTCCGGCCTCATGCTCGAGCAGCTCTGAGCCCATCGCCGGCAAGCCATGCCCCCGGTGGGAGCCGGCTTGCCGGCGATGAGGCCATTCAAGACGACACAAGGCTGCGCTCCTCCAGGAGGCCAGCGTTGTGCTATCGTTGCGCCGAGTTCATATAGGGTTTTGAGAGAATTCTCACATGACAGGGGCCAGGGAGCGGTTGACAGGCGGTGCGCTTTCTCTGTTGCTGGCCGCCCTGTTGCTGTTGGCCGGCCCCGCCCTCGCGGACGGCTCCGCCACTTCCGCCCAAGCCCAGCAACGCGCCAAGGCCGTGACCCAGGTGGTGCTGGGCATTCTCAGCTACGCCCGCTGGCCGACCGAGCCGACGCCTTTGCGCCTGTGCCTGGTCGGCCCCACCGAATATGCCGACGACTTGATCAAGAGCAACGTGCAACGGGCTGGCCAACCGCTATTAGTGCGCCGCCTGCTGGCCGACGACCGGCAGCTGGCCGAGGCCTGCGACGCCGTCTATATCGGCAAGCTCGACCCCGGCCAGCGTGACCGCCTGTTCCAGGCCATCAGCGGCCACCCGGTGCTGAGCATCAGCGAAGCCGACGACCCCTGCACAGTCGGCAGCCTGTTCTGCCTGCGGGTTGGTGACCAGCAAGTGGCCTTCGAGGTCAACCTGGACTCCGTGGCGCGCTCCGGCGTGCGTATCCACCCCAGCGTGCTGCAGCTGTCGCGGCGCCGGGCGGTGCAGCCATGAAGCCTGGGAAAAAGCCGGTGGTACGCCCGACCCTGCGCTCGGTGCTGGGCCGTGGCCACCTCAGCGTGGCCTTGCTGGCCGTGGGCCTTGCCGGCATCTCGCTGACCCTGCTGGGCGTATTGGCCCTGCGTGTCTACGCCAACCACAACGTGCACCTGATTGCCCGCTCCATCAATTACACCGTGGAAGCCGCCGTGGTCTTCGACGACAGCGCCGCCGCCAATGAAGCGCTGGCGCTGATCGCCGGTACCGAGGAGGTGGCGGATGCCAAGGTGTTCAACAACGACGGCGAGGCGCTGGCGCACTGGCAGCGCAGCGACGATGGCATGCTCGCGCACCTGGAAGCCCAGGTCGCCACGGCGCTGCTGGACCAGCCGGTCAACCTGCCGATCTATCACCAGCAACAGCAGGTGGGGCACATCGAGCTGATCGCCCAGGGCCGCAGCCTGCTGCTGTTCCTGCTTGGCGGGCTTGCCGGCATCCTGTTCTGCACGGTGCTCAGCGCCTTCGTCGCCCTGTACCTGTCGCAGCGCATGCTCGGCGATATCGTCCGCCCATTGCGCGGCCTGGCCAGCGTCGCCCACGCCGCCCGCCGCGAGCGCAGTTTCGACCGGCGCGTGCCGGAAGCGCCGATTGCCGAGCTCAATGAACTGGGCAACGACTTCAATGCCCTGCTCGACGAGCTGGAGGTCTGGCACAGCCACCTGCAGAACGAAAATGCGGTGCTGGCGCACCAGGCCAGCCATGACAGCCTCACCGGCCTGCCCAACCGTGCCTTCTTCGAAGGCCGGCTCAACCGCAGCCTGCGCAACGCTGCCCGGCAGCGCGACCACCTGGCGCTGCTGTTCCTCGACAGCGACCACTTCAAGCAGATCAATGACAGCCTCGGCCACGCCGTGGGCGACGAAGTGCTGATCAACATCGCCGACCGCGTGCGCGCGCAACTGCGCGAGCACGACCTGGTGGCGCGGCTGGGCGGTGATGAGTTCGCGATCTTGCTCACGCCGCTGCAGTCGCGCGAGGACGCCGAACGCATCGCCGAGAAGATCATCGCCAGCATGCAGCTGCCGATGCAGCTCGACGAGGGCGGCACCCTGACCACCTCGCTGAGCGTCGGTATCGCCTATTACCCAGAGGATGGCAGCGACCCTGCCAGCCTTCTCAATGCCGCCGATGCGGCGATGTACCAGGCCAAGCGCAAGCGCCGTGGCCAATGGCAAGCGGCGCAGACGGAACGGTCCGCCGCCGAGTTCAAGAACAGGAGCTGAACCGTGATTCATCGTTTGCGTTATCCCGTCCTCGCAATCCTGCTGGCCTTGCTGGCGCTGACCGGCTGCCAAAGCACGCCCAAGGGGCTCACCGCCGAGCAGATCGCCGTGCTCAAGCGCGAAGGCTTTGCCCCGACTGAGGAGGGCTGGGCGTTCGACTTGTCGGGCAAGGTGTTGTTCGGCAGCGACCTGGACAGCCTCAACGGCCCGAGCGAGGCGATTGTCGAGCGCATTGGCAAGGCGTTGCTGGGGGTGGGGATCCAGGGTGTGCGGGTGGACGGCCATGCCGATGCCTCGGGCAAGGCGGCGTACAACCAGCAGCTGTCGGAGCGCCGCGCGCAGAGTGTGGCCAAGGCGCTGATCGGCGTCGGTATGCCGGCGCAGAACATCGTCACCCGCGGGCTGGGCAGCAGCCAGCCGGTGGCGGACAACCGGACCATTGCCGGGCGTACCGAGAACCGCCGGGTGTCGATCGTGGTGGCGTCCTACTGACAGTCACATGGCGGATGTGTGGCCGAAACCTGTGGGAGCGGGCTTGCCCCGCGAAGAGGCCAGCACAGACACCCGAGCAGGCTGGCACGGGCTTCGCCCGTGTTCGCGGGGCAAGCCCGCTCCCACAGTCACTCAATCCTGGGCGAAGCGTATCTCGCGCGTTTCACCCATCAGCAACGGCGCATTCGCCTCCGTCACCCCACGGATGTAATCCCACAACAGGGTGATCCGCTTGAGCTTGCGCAAATCCTCTCGGCAATACATCCAGAACGACAAAGAGGGAAAGGGTTAACCCAGTGATTACAAGGGCTTAACCACCATGAACACCCTTCCACAGGAGCACTCTGTCACAAGTGCTGTCACAAACCGCACGCTTCCCTTGAGGCCAACGTGCCGGCTGGCGAGTCCGTACCATTACCGACGACACGGTATCTACTACCTACGCCTTCGTGTGACTGGCAGCGTGAACAGGACGGTTTCTGTCTCTCTGAAGACCACTGATCGCAGATGGGCAATGCAGACATCTGGTCATCTCACGTCATCACTTCAGGCATTCCACTTGGATCATCCTGATGCCTCATGGAACGATCTGCGGGAGCATCTGCTGACGTTGGTGAGCAGTACGCTGATGTCTACTGATGACGGCCACCCATTACGCCATTGGGGGGATTTGTACCGGAACGTTGCTGTTAGCCCCTCGTCGGTGTTCGCTCCCAATGGTGAGGTGATGAGTACGGCAACAGAACCATCGGCAACCCCTATGACCTTCGATGTGCTGTCGCAGCTTTACATGGCTGATCGTGGAGGGGGCCAGAAGCCCACGACCTTGAAGGAGACGACCCTGTGCCACAAGGTGATTTCTGAGAATCTGGAAGGTTTGGATTTGAGGACACATTCCAGAGCAGACCTTGTGCAGTTCCGAGAGCGTCTGTCAGAAGGTCGGATGCCTTCGACCGTGAATAAGCTGATCGTGAAGCTTTCGGCAGTCTTTACCTGGGCCGTCGAGAACGGCCATCTGAGTAAGACCTACGACAAGAAACTGAAGCTTACAAAGGGGGTTGAATCGACCCGTAAGGCTTTCACCCAGCACCAGGTGAGCAAGCTGATGGACTATGCAAACGGCCTCCCAGAGACTTCGTGGAAACGATGGCTGCTCAGCCTCGGAATCATCACTGGTGGGCGGCTGAAGGAGATATGCCAGTTAACGGTCGGGGACGTTGTGACCACAGAGTCTGGCCTTGTTGCAATTCACATCAATGAGGCAGGTGAGGGGAAGTCAATCAAGAACAAGCAGAGTGAGCGACTAGTGCCACTTACTGATGGCGCGTACGGTTTCGACCTAACAGCATTTCTAAGGTACGTCGATGCAATGCACAACAGTGGGAGCGAAGCGCTAGCCCAGTTTGGTTACAGGCCATCGGGTGAGTGGGTCAATCAGCAAGCTATCCCTACTACTTTAGGGGATGCCTATGAACGCGGATTGGTCTTCCACTCATTGCGGCATTCACTAGCGTCGTTGATGCAAGCCAAAGGGGTACCGATCACCCATGCTCAGGCGGTCATGGGTCATGCCTCCGGCACGATCACGTTTGATACCTATGGGGCAGGAGTACCAGTCGAGACCATAGCACAGCTACTCAGAGAGTTATTCAAAGATCTCCGCATCTGATTTGTGCGAGATCTAAAGCGGATAAAAGCAGGTGAGCGAGGATAGACCGTTGGTACTGGTGGTGCCTGTTGGGGTTGCCTCCATTACGCAATTGCTTGATTTCTCGAGGATTTCTCTCTCAAAAATCTCGAAGTGTGACAGCGTTTGGGTACACCTAAGTGGTGCACTGTGCTGGCGATTCTAGCTTCGATGTTTCTCCTCTCCATTGCCCTTGTCTGGTTACACCAATCTTGGCGCTGCCCTGTCATCTGGTCGCGTCGCTTTTTACCCTTCCATTACCGATGATTTGCAATTGCCAGTACGGTGGCTCTGCTACTAGGATGTGGCATCTGAGCGAGGAGCGAGAGATGGAATTCGTAGAGCGACTGAACGCGTTATCAGCCAAAATCCGCCAGCAGGGGCCTGCAATCCAAACGGAAGAGGCGACAAAAATTGCCTTCGTCATGCCCTTCATCAACTCTGTCCTAGGTTACGATGTCTTCGACCCATCTGAGGTAACGCCCGAATACGTCTGCGACGTTGGGACGAAGAAGGGAGAGAAGATCGACTATGCCATCATGAAGAATGGCGAAATCCAGATTCTAATCGAATGTAAGAAAATTGGTGAGCCGCTGCACATCAACCATGCAAGCCAGCTCTTCCGATATTTCCATGTCACCACTGCCCGTATCTCCATTCTGACAAATGGGCAGGTCTACCGGTTCTTCACTGATCTTGATGCCCCTAACAAGATGGACGAGAAGCCGTTCTTGGAGCTGGACCTTCTTGATATAGACGAGCACGCCCTACCTGAACTGCAGAAGCTGACCAAGTCTGCATTCGATGTGGATTCGATCATCAGTGCTGCCGGTGAGTTGAAGTATGTGGGACAGATCAAGAAGGAGATGGCCTCGCAATTCAGTCAGCCAAGTGACGACTTCGTTAAGTTTTTCGCTACGCGGGTCTACGATGGAATCATAACCCAGAAGGTTAGAGAGCAGTTTACTACTTTGACGCGTAAAGCTGCTATTCAGTTTTTAGGGGATCAAATTAATGATCGCCTGAAATCGGCTATGAGTGGTGCTGTCGAGCCGTCCTACGCTATGGAGGCGATTGAAAGCAACTCGGCTGCAGAAGCTAGTGAAGAGAGTGCTGAAGAGCAAATCCAAACTACGCTTGAAGAACTGGAAGGGTTCCATATTGTTAAAGCTATTGTCCGTGCAGTCGTGGATGCTAAGCGTATAGTGCACCGTGATACTAAAAGTTACTTCGGTATCTTGCTTGATGACAATAATCGAAAGCCCATCTGTCGGTTGCATTTCAATCGGAGTCAGAAGTATATTGGTTTGTTCGATGCCGATAAGAATGAGACTCGGCACCCTATCTCTTCTCTTGATGATATCTACGGTTATTCAGAGCAGTTAAAGGGTGCAATCTCGCTGTACGAGTAGTAAAAAGCTGTGACACCACATTGGTGTCAGGCTCGCGGCCGCAAATATAATGTAGCATAGTGGCGAAAGTTTTTAAGTTCCAACCAGTTGCTCGTGAGTCGAGCCTGAGGGTGAACTAGTTGAGTGATTTTTGCATCCGGCGATCGATGCAGTAAGGAGATTATGTTGGCAATGCACCGAATTGTTCAGGCTCACTTTAATAGTTTTGTTGCGAGCTTTGGTCTTGAGGCAGATGATGAAGCTACTCAATTCGAGAAATTTACAGCTCATTGTGTAATTGCGAATCGCTATAGCGGTACATTCGATTTAGATGACGTAGTTACGGCTGCTGGTGATGATGGAATTGACGCGTTAGCAATCGTCATAGATGAAAGCATCGCCACATCGCGCGAGGATACAGAAGCAACTTTTGCTACCCCGCGACGCAATCACGACGTTGATGTGATTTTCGTCCAGGCGAAACGTACTGAAGGATTTGATCTTGGTGAGTTCTTAAAGTTCAAAGAGGGAGTCTTGCGGTTTATTAATCAGACCCCTTATGCGGCTACGGATGAGGTGCTAGTCGAAGCTAGGGCGATGTTTGATACTGTAGTTCAGGAGGTACCAAAGCTTCGTAATGGCCGTCCTTCTTTGACGGCACGTTTTGTGACAACGGGGATTTATCAGCGTCCAGAGGCGTTGGAGACAGCCTTGCGGGATTTTGTTCTTCAAATAAACGAATTGGGCCTGTTTCATGACGTTGATATACGTTTCATTGATAGGGAGGAGCTGACTAAGCTGTGGGTTAGCACTTATTCTGGTATTGAAGCAAGTCTCCCTGTATTCAGTCATGCAGCACTGCCTAATATTGCGGGTATCGATGAGGCGTACCTCGCGGTGGTTAAGGCCAGTGATTTTGTAAATAACTTACTGGTAACGCCTGATGGAAATCTGCGTGGGCAGGTTTTTGAAGAAAACGTTAGATCGTTCCTTGGTGAGGATAATATTGTAAATGCTTCGATTGCGGCGACTCTTGCCTCTGATGGTGCTAGCCGTTTTCCTGTCCTGAACAATGGCATTACCTTGGTTTGTCCCGAGGTAAAGCTGCAAGGCACGACATTGCATTTAACTAATTACCAGATAGTCAACGGATGTCAAACTTCCAACGTCCTCTTCCAAAAGCGTCAGGACTTGGGGGATGTTATGGTTAATATCAAAGTCGTTAAAACTCAACTAGAAGACGTTTTTTCAGATCTGGTTCGCGCTACTAACAGTCAGAGTAAGGTTGAAGATACTCAATTCCTCTCGTTGCGCCCAATAATTCGACGCGTTGAGCAGTATTTTAATGCATTTGAGGGTGAAGATAGTCGGCTGTACCTTGAGCGCCGAGATCGTCAGTACGTAGGTTTAGGTATTCCTGCTGTTAGAATATTTTCGCTCAATGTTGCAGCCAAGTGTGTGGCTTCAATGTGGTGTAATAAGCCCGAGTTGTCGGGTCGTTACCCCAAGCAAATGTACGATGAGCTGACGGATACAATGTTTGCAGACTCTGTTAAGGAGTCAATTTTCTATGCTGCATGTCTGACTATGTATCGTTTTAACTTGCTAGTATCGAATAGTACTATTCCTCAAAATATGAAGCGCTTTAAATGGCACATGTTGACGATGGTGAGAGCAATTGTATGTGAGCCCGCTGTTCCGCATTTGAACTCAAAGGCGGCAGAGCAGCAGGCTCAAAAAATAATTTCGGTGATGCAACAGCATAGCGAGACTACTACTAGGCTATTTACTCAGATAGTAGAGATTCTTCAAGGGCTAGGTGAAGTAAGTGGAGATCGGTTGAAGCGTCAAACTATTTTGCAAGAAATGCTGAGTGGCATTAAATAGATGTCTTGTGAAATGCATCAGGTCTTTGTGTGCGGGTATAGACTAGCTGGTGCTATTCTGGCGCCGCTGTGAACTTTAAGTCACAGCGGCGGATAAGGTGGTGCGGGATTTTAGTCCAAGTTTCAATTGTGCTATTGCCATGCTGTCTTACAGCGATCTGTGCATAGAGCGGGGGCGGTTTCTGGATATAGAACATATGGAGGAGGCGAGCAAATCTGCTCGTACTGTTCAGGCTGGATCGGTGCCTAACCCCACACCAATTTGCGGCGTACCTCGTGGTGGCCAATTCCAGAATATCGCGAGCAGCAAAATGCCGCCCGTAGGCGGCTTACATGCGTAGGCGCTCGATTGCTGAAGCGATGGCACCCGCGTTGCTATCCAGTGCCTGTAGACAGGTCATTGTTGTTGCCGCTGACCGAAAACT
>NZ_DJTF01000086.1:0-20673 GCF_002438125.1 Pseudomonas sp. UBA6315 | reverse complement strand
GGCGCGGTGATGATGGCCAACCTGTCGTGCAAGGGCGGCAAGGTCGACGAAGACGCCCCGCACTGGATGGTGGTGTTCTGGTCGGTGGTCATCACCCTGGTCACCATCGGCCTGCTGTTCGCCGGTAACTTCGAAGCCATGCAGACCATGGTGGTGCTGGCGGGCCTGCCGTTCTCGGTGGTGCTGGTGCTGTTCATGTTCGGCCTGTACAAGGCCATGAAGCAGGACGTGGCGGCCGAAGGCGAGCGCGCCGAGCTGGCGGCCCGTGGCCGTCGTGGTTTCAGCGAGCGCCTGAGCCAGCTTGAGCTGCAGCCGACCCAGGCCGTGGTGCAGCGCTTCATGGACAAGCAGGTCAGCCCGGCGCTCAAAGAAGCCGCCGTGCAGCTGCAGACCCTGGGCTTCGAGGTGGAAACCCGTGTCGGCCAGTCGCGCAACATGATGGGCCTGCGGGTGATGATGGATGAGGGCAACCCGTTCGTTTACGAAGTGAGCCTGGATGGCTACATGGCCGCGCCGAGCGAAGCGCCGGTCGAAGGCGAGCCGCAAGTGCGCCAGCGCTTCTACCGTGCCGAGGTGTACCTGCACGATGGCAGCCAGGAATACGACCTGATGGGCTTTGCGCCCGAGCAGATCGTGCGTGACGTGCTCGACCAGTTCGAGAGCCACCGGCAGTTGCTGGGCCGGGTCTACAGCTGATGACACTTGGGGGCTGCCGCTGGCAGCCCCTTCGTTGGTCGAAGACATAGATACCCCCGCCTCGGCGTGATGGTTTTCATCCTTGTGGATCAACCTTCACAAGGATTTTCTCCATGCCGAGCACCTTCCCCGATCTGCATGCGGCCGTTGCCGCCGCGTTCAGCCACCGCCCCACAGTCCGTCAGATAGCCGGGCGCGAAGCCCTGAAGTTGCTGGCCGAACGCTACGACTCGGTCAGGTCTGCCAAGCTTGCCGACGCCGATGCGTTGGTGCTGCACATCCCCAGCGCCACGGCTGATGCCCCCTCCTGGACGCCGCGTGCGTTGCTCGATGCCTTGTTGACTGCCCTGTTCCAGGGCTGCGGCCTGCGCGCCTTGGGCAAGCCGGATGGCGAGTTCATGCTCTCGGTCAGCGCACCTTTCGCCTTCAAGGACGCACTCGGCAATCCGCTCGAGGACGCTGTCATTTCCGTGCAGCAGGCGATGGATGAGCTCGAGGATCTGGTCCTGCTGCTGCCCTGGCATCTGCGCCAGGCCCAGGTGGACTTCTGGCAGGCCAACGGCAGCCTCGGAGTGAGCCGGGACCTCTGGCTGCAGCAGCAGCTCAAGTCGGCACTGCTTGGCAACCTGCCCCTGCAGGGGCTCGATGGCGAGCAGACGGCGCTGGTACTGGGGCTGCTCGAAGGCAGCCTGCCGCCGGCTTCGGTGTTTGCCGTTCAAGTGCAGGAACCTGGCAGCGCCGTTACCCGAATGCTGGCGAACCTGTTGGTGCTGGGCGAATGGGACGAGCGAGAGGTGCTGCTGTGGTGTGCGCCGTGCGGCGTGATCAGGGCCTTCAGTTCGTTCGACGACTTTGCCTTGGCACTGTGCCAGATGCAGGGCGCCGATAGCCTGACCTGGCACCGTTTTGCCCTGGAAGGCGATGTGTTCGCCCAGCAAGCGGCGTTGTTGCTGGACTGCCAGTTCGAGGCGCTCGATGGCTGGCGCCTGGACGACGGTGCGGGTATCGACCAGGGCGAGGCGGCGTATGCAAGCGTCGGCAACCCCGCCCACTACTTCATTGCCGGCTATGGTGTCAGCGGCGAGGTGCATCTCAAGGCCCCGCCGGGCCTGGCCGGCGCACCCGCTGCGGTCAGTTTTGCCTACCAGCGCGGCATGTTCGAGCTGGCCCTGGCCCAGGCCGCGTCGCAAGGCCAGGGCTCGGCGGCAGGCGTGCTGGACCTGCAAGCCTTTGCCCGCAAGCGCCTGCGCGAGGCGTTGCTCGAAGACTACCCGGTCGAGGCCAATTACTTCCCGGATGACCTTGTGCTTACCCTGTCCAGCGCCATTGGCATGCCCGGCAGCGGCTGGGGGACCGTTTTCAAGCGGACGATGACCCTGACCGAATTCGCCATCGGCAACCTTGCCTCCCTGCAGGGCGCGGTGCTCGAACGCATCGAGCATCGCGACGAGCAGCTGATCATGCCGTGGCTGACAGCGGATTACCTCAAGGCACTGGTCGAACGGGTCGATGTCGGCGGCAGCTATGTGGCCTAAGTCCAGCAGGCCAAGGCCGACCAGCAGGGCAAGGCGCAGCGCGAGGCGTGCTTTAGCCGCGAGTGGCGCTGCTCGATGTTGTTCAGCGGGTTGCTGGCGAGGCTGGACGGTGGCCTGAGCGAAGCGGGGCTGGAGTGCCTGGTCGATTTCTGCCGTGGCCAGTTCAACCGCCCGGGGGTCGAATTCATGCCACTGGCCTTGCGGCGCACCCCAGGCCCTGAGCAAGCCGACAGGGTGCATGGCATGTATGTGCTGTTCGCCCCGGAGCTTGAGGTGGTGTTGCTGTATCGGCCCTTGTACATGCAGGGGACTTTGCGCGAGTTCCCCAGCCTCGACGCCCTGCGTTCGGCCATTGCCAGGCCCGGCGCCTTGCAGGACAGCGTGCTCGACTGGATGAGCGCATCATCGCGCGATGCGTATGGGCGGGGCGACTTCGATGCGCTGTTCCTGCCCGAGTTGCCGGGAGGCGGGCTGCCAGTGCCGGTGCGCGTGGCCTTCAGCGCCGAATTCTGGACGCCTGCCATCGATCAGAAACTGTACCAGGCCAGCTTGGACCTGTTGCTGGAACTGGCTGCCCGCGAATCGTTGTCCACCGCGCAGAGCCGTTGGGCGGTGTTGTTGCAGGGCGGCTGGTTGCTGTTCGACACCGTCACGCTGTTCATGGGCGGGCCGGTGGCGGTGGTTGCCTGGTTGGTCCAGGGCCTGAGCATGGTGCGTAATGACCTGCCGGCACTGCTGCGCGGCAACGAGGCCGAACGCAGTGTGGCCGTGGTCGACCTGCTGATGGGGCTGGCCGCGGGGTTGACGCACAAGTTCCTGCCCAGGCCGGTAGCGGGCTCCGGCACTGCGCGGGCCTTGCAGGCCAGGCGCGGCAGCGTGCCGTTCAGCCTGGAGCAGCCTTTGCCGCCGACACAAGGCCAGCTGCAGCTGGCGGGGGCCATGGCCACAGAGCCTGGGCGCTCGCTTGATTTCTCATTCCGGGGCGCACAAGGGTTCAACGTCCTCGGCAAGGCCATGGGTGACAAGCTGCGCGGCATGCGCGCGAGCGTCGACCTTGCCGGCAAGGTGGCTGAAAGCAACGGCCTTTATCGGCTGGACAGCCAGTACTACGTGGCACTCACCGGCGAAAACTATCGCGTCGAGCTTGATGGCGACCAGGTACGCGTCATCGATGCCGAGGGCAACCGAGGGCCGCTGCTGGTGCGCAGGTTCGGCGCCTGGCGGGTGGATGGCGGGCTGCATTTGCGCGGTGGAATGCCCAGGAACCGTGTGCAGCAGATCAAGGAAGCCAATGCCAGCAAGATGGCGGCGCTTAACCAGCAGGACAAGGACCTTATCTTGCAGAGCAAGAAGCTCGAGGCAACGTTCAAGAAGCACAAGGCCACGCTGCAGGAAACCAAGGCCGACCTGCTCGAGCTTGAAGCACTTGAGCAGCCAGCGCCTGACCAGGTCCGACGTAAAGAGCTGCTCAAGGATCTCGAAGGGCGTTACCGGGAAATTGTCGTGTATGACCTCAAGGCTCTCATCGAAAATGCGCTGCAGCATGATCAGGTATTCGACGAGATCGGTACGCTGCCACGCCATCCGCAGGTGATGGAGCAAGCGCTCAAGCAGGGCCGGGCCAACCTGCGCCAGGAGCTGATCCAGGACTGCGAGCAGTTCTACAACCAGATGGCGGCGATGATCAACCAAGAGAATGTTGGCGAACTGGCGAACAGGGTCAGCGCCCGGCCCGAGCTCGAGCAGGAGGTGCAGCTGTACGAGCAGTTCTTCAAAACGATGGAAAAGGTGGTCAAGTGGGAAACGGACATGGTCAAGGTTGCCCGGCAGTTCGATGCGGTGCTGGAAAGCACGCTCAAGGATGATGCGATCACCTTCACCGACCAGAGCTCCGGGCTCAGCAAGCAAGCCTGGCTTGGGCAGATTGTCGAGCAACGCCGGCGCACGGGTGTGGAGCTTGAGTTCGAGTTGCTGATGGACCTTGGCGAATTGAGCCTGGATCGCCTGGGCATCGGGGTTCAGGAGCATGTGCTGCAGGAATACGAAAGCTACCTGAAAGGGGCCGGGCTCAGGAGCGCCGGTGCTGCCCATGGCGACCCCGCACGTGCCGAGGTGGCGCTGGATGAACAGATCAACATCCTCAACGGCGTCGTCGATGCCTATGCCGAGGCCGATGCCATGGCGAGCTACCTGCGCAGCCTGGGTGGCCCCGCCGTTCGCCCGGAGCGGCTGGACCAGTATCGCGCTCTGCTCAATACGCTCAAGGACAGCGCGGAGAAAGAGCTGGTTGCCGCCGTCCAGGAGCAGGAGCTGCTGGACCAACGCCCGCTGCGCCAGCCCATCTATGCCCCGCGCGGCGGCCGCCGCCATGTGGTGCGCACCCACCGCGGGCGCAGCGTGGTGGGCGTGGAGCGTGAGCGCGATGGCACCCGGGTGCTGGAACAGCTCGATGATCGGGAAAATGTGCTCAAGACCTTCCGCCTGCAAGGGGTCGAGTGGGTCGAGGAGGTGTCTGTCGAAGAGAGCGAGCGCAGGCCATCGCTGGGCCTGGCCCAGGAGCGGGAGCTTGGCAAACGGTTGATCGAGCAAGTCGAGTCAGTGATCGGCCTGGGCAGGCAGTACGAACGGCACGACGAGCCCCTGGGATTGGCCACCGTGATCGATGGCCACATCGACAAGCTTGAAGAGGTACGGGCCAATTTCACCTCCAGCGAGGCCGACCAGGCGCTGGAGCAGAACCTGAGCCATGCCATCGAACGCCTGGCGACGGTCAAGCGCGACAAGCTGGTCAGCCTGTACCTAGCCACCAGTCATCCTACGGCCCAGAGCCTGCGGTTCTTGCTGCAGGAGAAGAAGGTCAGGCTCAGCCGCCAGGGCGCGCGGCGCAAGTTGTCGGCAACGGATTTTCTCGATGTCTACGAAGTGCGCCGCAACGGCGAGGGCAGCAAACCCGGGCGCCTGCTGTGGGAGGCGCACTTCCATTACCCGGCAGCCGACACCCCTGGGCGTGCGTTCAGCAAAGGGCACCTGAAGCTGGGCTACCAGAGCAAGCTGGGGCGTGAGGCGCAAATACGCGCGGCAGCCAGTGGCAAGGAAGTGCTGGCGATCTACCGTGGCAACCTGCGCCTGGCCGACGTGGAAGGGCTGATTCCCTTCGACGCCTGATCAGCGGTTGCTGTAGACCCCATGCCTGCCATGCGCAGGCATGGCCTGGTTGCTGCGTTCGGCGATCATCTGCTTGAGGCCGATCAGCGTGATGCCCTGGCTGGCCAGCTGGGGCAGCGCCTGTTCGAGGACGGCCAGGGTTTGCGGGTAGGGGTGGCCGATCAGCACCGCCGAGCCCTGGCGCCGCGCCATTTCCACACCGATGCGAAGTTGCCCGGCGATGGCCTCGGGCGTGCGCACGTCGTCGAGAAACACATCCCGCGAGACATGCGCCAGGCCAATGCGCTGGGCTTCGGCGGCAGCGACGGTGGCAGCGCTGGTACGGCTGTCGACGAAGAACAGGTGGCGCTGCTGCAACTCGCCCATCAACCAGGCCATCGGCTCACGCTGGGCGGTCATGCGGCTGCCCATGTGGTTGTTGATGCCGGCGGCGTAGGGCACCTTGGCCAGGGCCGCCTGCAGCCGGCTGGCCAGTTCGGGCAGCGGCGTGCCGGGGTGCCAGGCGTAGGGGCCGGTGGCCGGGTCCATGGGCATGTGCAGGATCACCGTCTTGCCGGCCTTGTGCGCCTGGCGGGCGAAATCGCTGGCATGCGGGGTGTCGGGCATGATCGCCATGGTCACCGGCCCGGGCAGGGCCAGGGTGCGCTTGTCGCGCTCGCTGCTCTGGCCCAGGTCGTCGATGATGATGCTCATGTAGGCCTTGGCTGGCGCCGCGTGGGCGGTGCCAGCCAGGAGGCAGAACAGCGTGAACAGCAGATAACGCATGGTGGCGATCACTGGCCCTTGGTGACGTTCAGGCCCTTGAGCAGGCTCAGTGCCTGGCTCAGCTGGAAGTCATCGTCCTGTGGCCGCTCCTTGCGCTTGCTGCTGCTGGTCGGGCGGTCGGCGCCGCCGTTGCCGTTGCCCAGGTGGCCCTGCAGGTCGGCTTCCTTGAAGTTTTCGGCATCGGCTTCGGCGGTGATCCTGGCCTGGCGCACTTCGATGTCCGGGACGATCCCCTGGGCCTGGATCGAGCGGCCGTTGGGGGTGAAGTACAGCGCGGTGGTCAGCTTCAGGGCGCGGTCGTTGGCCAGCGGCAGCACGGTTTGCACCGAGCCTTTGCCGAAGCTGTCGGTGCCCATCAGCACGGCGCGCTTCTGGTCCTGCAGGGCGCCGGCGACGATCTCCGAGGCCGAGGCGCTGCCGCCGTTGATCAGCACCACCAGTGGCACGCCCTCGCTGGCATCGGCCGGGTCGGCGGAGAAGCGCAGCTCGGAGTTGGCGATACGGCCCTTGGTGTAGACGATCAGGCCCTTGGTGAGGAAGTGGTCGGCCACTTCCACGGCCGATTGCAGCACGCCGCCTGGGTTGTTGCGCAGGTCCAGGACCACGCCGCGCAGCTTCTTGCCGTTGTCCTTGCGCAGCTTGGCCAGGGCCTTGCCCACTTCTTCGCCGGTCTTGACCTGGAACTGGGTGATGCGGATGTAGCCGTAGTCGTTTTCCAGCAGTTGGCTCTTCACGCTCTTGACCTGGATGACCGCGCGGGCCAGGGTCACGTCGAAGGGGTTGCCGCCGTCGCGCACCAGGGTCAGGGTGATCTTCTCGCCGATCTTGCCGCGCATCTTGTCCACGGCTTCGGTCATGGTCTGGCCACGGGTCGGGGCGCCGTTGATCTTGACGATCAGGTCGCCGGCCTGGACCCCGGCGCGCGAGGCCGGGGTGTCGTCGATCGGCGACACCACCTTGATGAAGCCGTCTTCCTGGCCTACTTCGATGCCCAAGCCGCCGAACTCGCCGCTGGTGCTCTCCTGCAGCTCCTGGAAGTCTTCAGGGCCAAGGTAGGCCGAGTGCGGGTCGAGGTTGCTGAGCATGCCCTTGATGGCGTTTTCCAGCAGGGTCTTGTCGTCCACAGGCTCGACGTAGGCGGCCTTGATGCGGTCCATGACCTCGGCAAAGGTGCGCAGCTCTTCAAGCGGCAGCGGCGCCTTGGCGGTCACCTCGGTGGCCGGCACCGCGGCGGGCTTGGCAGGCTTGGCGGGCGCCGTCTCGGCGGCATGGGCCAAGGGCGCGCCGATCGCCAGGGCGATGGTCAGGGCCAGCTGGGTGAGGCGAGGCGAGTGCAGCATGTCGAACGAACTCCTGATCCTGTAGACGCTCCCTGCGGAGCACCGGCGCAGCGCCAGGCGCTACACCGAGAAAAATGAACCTAACCTCTGCACCACTGCGCAGGGTCGGTCGGCCGGCCCTGCTGGCGGATGGCGAAGTACAAGCCCGCGCTGTCCTGGCCACCGCTGTCGCCAACGGTGGAAATGGCTTCACCGGCCTTGACGATGTCACCGGCGCTCTTGAGCAGGCTCTGGTTGTGGCCGTACAGGCTCAGGTAACCATTACCATGGTCGAGAATGACCAGAAGTCCAGCGCCACGCAACCAGTCGGCGAACACCACGCGCCCGCCGTGTACGGCGTGCACCTGGGTGCCCGGGTTGGCGCTGATCATCACCCCATCCCACTTGGCCCGGGCATCGCTGCCGCGGGCGTCGCCGAAGCGTGCCAGCAATCGACCATTGACCGGCCAAGGAAGTTTTCCCCGGGCTGCAGAAAATGCACCGCCGTAGTTGGCGCCGTCGCTGGAAACCAGGGGGCCGAGGGTGGTGCGGGCCTTTTTCGGCGGCTCGGCTTCTTCGCGGGCGGCCAGGGCTTGCTGCTGGCGGCGCTTCTCGGCTTCCTGCTCGGCCAGCAGCGCTTTCTTGCGTGCTTCTTCGGCTTCGCGGGCCTGGCGGGCCAGGGTTTCCTCGATGGTCTTGAGCACTTTGCCCAGGTCGGCCTGGTCCTGCTCGCGGGCCTGCAGCTTCTGGTCGCGGTCCTTCACATCGCTGTTGAGCTTGGCCAGCACTTGCTGGCGCTTGCCGCGTTCGGCTTCCAGCGCCTGGCGGCGGCTGTCGAGGTCGGCGCGCTGGGCCAGCAGTTGCTCCTGCTGGCGGCCGATGTCCTGCTCGACGTTGGCCAGCTGGCGCAGGGTCTCGTTGAAGGCGCGCAGCTGCTCGGTGCGTGCCTTGCTCAGGTAGTCGTAGTAGCTCAGGGTGCGGGCGAATTTCTCGGGGTTCTGCTGGTTGAGCAGCAGCTTGAGGTATTCCTCGCGGCCGTTGTTCTGGTAGGCGGAACGGGCCTGGATGGCGATCAGCCGCTGTTGTTCACTGCGGGCGCTCTGGAGTTTTTTTTTCTCGGTATCAAGGCGCTCCAGCTCGCCTTCAGTCTTTTTTAGTTCTTGCTGCAGGGCCTCCACCTGCTTTTCCAGGTTGCCGATGTCGGTTTCGGTGGCCTTGAGGTCTTTCTGCACGCCGGCCTTTTCTTCCTGGAGCTTGCCCAGCGTCTTCTTGAGCTCGGCGATGTCCTGGCGGGTGGCGTCCAGTTGTTGCTGGGTCTGTGCGCGCTCGTCGGCGAACGCCGGGCTGAGCAGGCAAGACAGGGCGAGTAGGATCAGGGCGCGGAACATGGGGTTTGGCGTACCAGGGATGGAGACTGGCCTAGTATGCCCGCCCGGGCCTGCAAAAAAAACGCCTGGCTGCGGGGGCGGCCAGGCGTTTGTCCGGAATTCATGTGCAGCGGGGCTGCTTTGCAGCCCTTTCGCCGGCAAGCCGGCTCCCACGGGGGCTGCTCTTTGTGGGAGCCGGCTTGCCGGCGAATGGGGTGCGAAGCGCCCCTGCACATCGATCAGGCGTCGAGCAGGATCGACGTACCGGTCATTTCCGCAGGTTTTTCCAGGCCCAGCAGCTTGAGCATGGTGGGCGCCACGTCGGCCAGCACGCCGCCTTCGCGGACCTTGAGCTTGCGCTTGCCCACATAGATGAACGGCACCGGCTCGGTGGTGTGCGCGGTGTGCGCCTGGCCGGTGGACTCGTCTTCCATCTGCTCGACGTTGCCATGGTCGGCCGTGATCAGCGCTTCGCCGCCGACCTTGTCCAGCGCCTCGACGATACGCCCGACGCAGCCATCCAGCGCTTCGACGGCCTTGACCGCAGCGGCGAACACGCCGGTATGGCCGACCATGTCGCCGTTGGCGTAGTTGACCACGATCACGTCATAGCGCTGCTGCTCGATGGCTTCGACGATGCGGTCGGTAACCTCTGGCGCGCTCATTTCCGGCTGCAGGTCGTAGGTGGCGACCTTCGGCGACGGGATCAGGATGC
The DNA here is from genome assembly GCF_002438125.1 of Pseudomonas sp. UBA6315. Lineage (NCBI taxonomy): Bacteria > Pseudomonadati > Pseudomonadota > Gammaproteobacteria > Pseudomonadales > Pseudomonadaceae > Pseudomonas > Pseudomonas sp. UBA6315. The sequence continues at coordinate 11,111 of NZ_DJTF01000086.1, read as the reverse complement.
GCTCTTCGCCTTCGAACGGCTCTTCGCGGCCGCCGGAGAAGAAGAAGGTGACATGGGCATATTTCTCGGTTTCGGCGATGCGCAGCTGGGTCTTGCCGTTGTTCGCCAGGTACTCGCCAAGCACGTTGTGCAGGCTGGCCGGGGCAAAGGCCGCCGGGGCCGGGATTTTCGCCGAGTACTGGGTCAGGCCGATGTAGGCCGCCATTTTCGGCAGGCAGGCACGGGGGAATTCGTTGAAATCGGCTTCGACGAAGGCGCGCGACAGCTCGCGGGCGCGGTCGGCGCGGAAGTTCATGAAGATCACCGCGTCGCCGTCTTCGACCTTGACCGCTTCGCCGATACGGGTGGCCTTGACGAACTCGTCGCTCTCGTCACGGGCGTAGGCCGCTTCGAGGCCGGCCACGGCGGTGTCGGCCTGGAACTCGGCAGTGCTGTCGACGATCAGGTTGTAGGCGGCGCTGACGCGGTCCCAGCGGTTGTCACGGTCCATCGCGTAGTAGCGGCCGATCAGGCTGGCGATGCGGCCCTTGCCAAGCTTGGCGAAGGTGGCATCGAGCAGTTCGATCGACGACTGCGCGCTGCGCGGCGGGGTGTCGCGGCCATCGAGGAAGGCGTGCAGGTAGATCTTTTCGGCACCCCGTTGCGCGGCCAGCTCGGCCATGGCGACCAGGTGGTCCTGGTGGCTGTGCACGCCGCCGTCGGAGAGCAGGCCGAGGATGTGCACGGCCTTGCCGGCACCCGCTGCCTTGTCCACGGCGCCGGTGAGCACCGCATTGTGGAAGAACTCGCCGTCGCGGATGGCCTTGGTCACCCGGGTGAAGTCCTGGTAGACGACACGGCCGGCGCCGAGGTTCATGTGACCGACTTCGGAGTTGCCCATCTGCCCGTCCGGCAGGCCGACATCCATGCCTGAACCGGAGATCAGGCCGTTGGGCTGACTCGCGCGCAGGCGGTCATAGACCGGTGTGTTGGCGGCAAGGATGGCATTGTAGTCGGGGCATTCGCTGTGACCGAAGCCATCCAGGATGATCAGGACAAGGGGTTTGGGGGTGCTCGTCATCAATCAAACTCACGGTTGTTCAAAGATGATAAAGACACGCATTTTAGGGCAAATACGCCACCTGCGGCGAATAATCGTCCTGTTCGCTGACCAGCGTGGCCAGCGGCGCAACATGAAGGCACCTTTGTGGCCGGCCTGACGGGCTTTGGTGGTCATGGGGGGCTGTGTATACTGGCCGGCATTTTCAATCGCCTGGAACACCGCTGATGGTTGCTCACCTGATTCAATTCGCGACAGATCACTACATCCTGGTTGCGATTTTCGTCGTATTGCTGGTTGCCCTGCTGGTCAACGAAATCCGCCGTGGCGGCCAGAGCCTGAGCAATGGCCAACTGACCGCGCTGGTCAACGCCGACAAGGCCCTGGTCATCGATATCCGCCCGTCCAAGGATTACTCCGCCGGCCACATCGTCGGTGCGGTGAACATCCCGCAGGACAAAATGGCCAACCGCATGGCCGAACTGGACAAGCACAAGGAAAAGACCCTGATCGTCGTCGACGCGATGGGCCAGCAGTCCGGCATGGTGTGCCGCGACCTGCTCAAAGCCGGCTACACCGCCGCCAAGCTCAGCGGTGGCGTTTCCAGCTGGAAAGCCGATAACCTGCCCCTGGTGAAGTGATATGAAGCCCGTCATCGTCTACTCCAGCGACTATTGCCCCTACTGCATGCGCGCCAAGCACCTGCTGCAGAGCAAGGGCGTGGCCTTCGAGGAAATCAAGGTCGACGGCAAGCCGCAGGTGCGTGCCGAGATGAGCCAGAAAGCCGGCCGTACTTCGGTGCCGCAGATCTGGATCGGCACGACCCACGTTGGAGGCTGCGATGACCTCTATGCCCTGGAGCGCGCCGGCAAGCTCGACGCGCTGCTGGCGGCCTGATTTGCACTGCATTCAAAAACATTAGGATAAGGACCTGCCATGACTGACCAACAGACCAACGGCGCAGCCGCCGAAGACACCAGCCCACAGTTCTCCATGCAGCGCATCTATGTGCGCGACCTGTCGTTCGAGGCGCCGAAAAGCCCGCAGATCTTCCGTCAGCAGTGGGAGCCGAGCGTCGCCCTGGACCTGAACACCAAGCAGAAGGCCCTGGAAGGCGACTTCCACGAGGTGGTGCTGACCCTGTCGGTGACCGTCAAGAATGGTGACGAAGTGGCCTTCATCGCTGAAGTCCAGCAGGCCGGTATCTTCCTGATCAAGAACCTCGACGCCTCGTCGATGAGCCACACCCTCGGCGCGTTCTGCCCGAACATCCTGTTCCCGTATGCCCGCGAGACCCTGGACAGCCTGGTGACCCGTGGTTCGTTCCCGGCCCTGATGCTGTCGCCGGTGAACTTCGACGCTCTGTACGCGCAAGAAATGCAGCGCATGCAGGAAGCCGGCGAAGTGCCGACCGTGCAGTAATTCTGCCGGTATCAAAAAAGCGCCTCTCGGGGCGCTTTTTTGTTGCCTGTACCGGCCTCATCGCCGGCAAGCCGGCTCCCACAAGTGATGTACAGGCCTTAGGTGGGCTGCGATCCCTGTGGGAGCCGGCTTGCCGGCGATAGGGCCCGAGCAGGCAAAGGATCAGCTCCCGGCAAACCCGTTCTGCCGCCAGGCCTCATACACCGTCACCGCCACGGTATTGGACAGGTTCAGGCTGCGGCACCCCGGCCGCATCGGCAGGCGCAGGCGCTGTTCGGCCGGCAGGCTGTCCAGCACCTCGGCCGGCAGGCCTCGGCTTTCCGGCCCGAACAGGAAGGCGTCCCCTGGCTGGTAGGCCACTTCGTGGAACGGGTGCGAGCCCTTGGTGGTGAAGGCGAACAGCCGCGGATTGCCCAGGCTTTCCAGGCATGCGGCCAGGCTTTCGTGGCGCTTGAGCGTGGCATACTCGTGGTAATCCAGCCCGGCCCGGCGCAGGCGTTTGTCGTCCAGCTCGAAGCTGATCGGTTCGATCAGGTGCAGGTCGCAACCGCTGTTGGCGCACAGGCGGATGATGTTGCCGGTATTCGGCGGAATTTCTGGTTGAAAGAGGATGACGTGAAACATGCACGGCTCCAAGCGTGAAGATGGCGAGCATTCTACCCCCGAAGCGGACCTGCGATCGAAGGGCTTGCCGCGTGTGCTGCTGTCTCTGGCGATCGTCGGCTTGATGGTCGGGCTGATGATCGGCCGCCTGACCACCCCGGACGAGCGTGTGCTGGAGCAGGTGGACGTGGTGCAGGATGGCCTCGACCTGTGGTTCAACGAAGAACCCAAGCTGCACGGTGAGCACGTGGAAGGCACGGTTGCGCTGTTGTTCGAGGCCCAGGGCAAGGCCCAGCGCGGGCAGTTGAACCTGCAGGGCAAGCCGGTGGGGTGGCGTTTGCAAAAGACTGAAGAGGGCTTGTTGCTGACCCTGGTAGCCACGCGCCCCCTGCACGGCGAGTGGGCCGGTGCAGAAGACGCTGGGCGTTGGCGGGTGCAGGTAAGGCTGCACGAATAAAAGAGGGGATGTCCCGGCCTGCCTGTACCGAGGTCCCCCAAAACGGGCGGTGCTGCGAATAAAAGAGGGGTCACCCGGCCTGCCTGTACCGAGGCCCCCGAAACGGGAGATGTCTTGATTTGGTTTATTGCAGGGGGCGTGCCAGGTTTGCAAAGCCCATGGATATGGCGCTTTGAGGGGGATTTGGCCGGAATTCGAGGGGATTTGTGCCTTAAGGCGGTGCAGGAGGCACAGGTTCGGTGCAGGACTGTTTCGGCGGGGCTCTTGTGGGAGCCGGCAAGCCGGCTCCCACAAAATCAGCGGCTGATGAGCAATTAATGCTCCTCGCCGTCCTCTTCATCGCCACCCGCCACATTCATCCCCAGCTCCTTGATCTTGCGGGTCAAGGTATTGCGCCCCCACCCCAGCAGCACCGCGGCATCGCGGCGGCGCCCGGCGGTGTGCTTGAGCGCGGTCTCGATCATGATCCGCTCGAAGCTGGGCACGGCGCTGTCGAGCAGGTTCGACTGCCCGCGCGCCAGTGCCTGGTCGGCCCATTGGCGCAGCGCCTGCTCCCAGTTGGTCACCGGCGCCGCATCCTGCGGCAGGTTGAGCAGCTCGGGCGGCAGGTCGCCGACCAGCACTTCGCGGCTGGAGGCCATCACGGTGATCCAGCGGCAGGTGTTCTCCAGCTGGCGCACGTTGCCTGGCCAAGGCAGGTTGCGGATGAACTCTTCGGTTTCCGGCTTCAGCAGCTTCGGCTCGACGGCCAGCTCCTGGGCGGCGCGGCCCAGGAAGTGCCGGGCCAGCGCCGGAATATCCTCGCGCCGGTCTGCCAGGCGCGGGATGTGGATGCGGATCACGTTCAAGCGGTGGAACAAGTCTTCGCGGAACTTGCCAGCCTGCACCAGCGATTCAAGATTCTGGTGAGTCGCCGCGATGATCCGCACATCGACCTTCACCGGCACGTGGCCGCCGACGCGGTAGAACTCGCCATCGGCCAGCACCCGCAGCAGGCGGGTCTGGGTATCGGCGGGCATGTCGCCGATCTCGTCGAGGAACAACGTGCCGCCATCGGCCTGTTCGAAGCGCCCGCGCCGCAGGTTGGCGGCGCCGGTGAACGCGCCTTTCTCGTGGCCGAACAGCTCCGACTCCATCAGGTCCTTGGGGATCGCCGCCATGTTCAGGGCGATGAACGGCGAGGCCGCGCGCGGGCTGTGGCGGTGCAGGGCATGGGCCACCAGCTCCTTGCCGGTGCCGGATTCGCCGTTGATCAGCACGGTGATATTGGAATGGCTGAGCCGGCCAATGGCCCGAAACACTTCCTGCATCGCCGGCGCTTCGCCAATGATCTCAGGCGTGCGCGCCAGTGCCTGGGGGGCGTCGAGGCCCTGCTGCTCCTGGGCATGCTGGTTGGCCCGCTTGACCAGCGACACCGCTTCGTCGACGTCGAACGGCTTGGGCAGGTATTCGAAGGCGCCGCCCTGGTAGGAGGCCACGGCGCTGTCCAGGTCGGAATGGGCGGTCATGATGATGACCGGCAGGCGCGGGTGCTGCTCGCGGATCTGCGCCAGCAGGTCGAGGCCGCTGGCGCCTGGCATGCGGATGTCGGAAATGATCACGTCCGGCTGCTGCCGGGCCAGGCGGCCCATCACGCCATCGGCGCTGTCGAAGCTCTGGGTGGTCATGCCTTCTTGTTGCAGGGCTTTTTCCAGTACCCAGCGGATGGAGCGATCATCATCGACGATCCATACGGTTTCACTTCGGCTCATGAGGCGGTGGCTCCTTGTTCCAGGGGCAGGAAGATCGAGAAGGCGGTGTGGCCCGCGTGGCTTTCACATTCGATCAGGCCCTGGTGCTGGCTGATGATGTTCTGGGTAATGGCCAGGCCCAGCCCGGTACCGTCGGGGCGGCCGCTGACCATGGGATAGAAGAGGGTGTCCTGCAGTTCCGCCGGGATGCCCGGGCCGTTGTCGATGATCTCGACCCGCGCCACCAGGCGATGGCGCACATGGCCGATGGTGAACTGGCGCACCGCGCGGCTGCGCAGGGTGATGCGGCCCAGGCGCAGTTCGTTCTGCGAGCTGATGGCCTGCATGGCGTTGCGCACGATGTTCAGCACGGCCTGGATCATCTGTTCGCGGTCGACCAGCACGTCGGGCAGGCTGGGGTCGTAGTCGCGCACCAAGGTGATGCAGCCCTGGCTCTCGGCCTCCACTAGGCTGCAAACGCGCTCGAGCACCTCGTGAATGTTGGTCATCGACAGCGAAGGCAGCTTGTTCGAGCCAAGCATGCGATCGACCAGGTTACGCAGGCGGTCGGCTTCCTCGATGATCACGTTGGTGTAGTCGCGCAGCCCCTCTTCGGGAAGCTCGCGGGCCAACAGCTGCGCGGCACCGCGGATGCCGCCCAGCGGGTTCTTGATTTCGTGGGCCAGGCCACGCACCAGCATCTTGGTGGTTTCCTGCTTGCTGAGCTGGGCCTCTTCCTTGGTGATGCGCAGCAGCCGGTCGCGGGGGTGCACCTCCAGCAGCAGCAGGGTGTTGCCCTGGTGCAGGATCGGCGTCACGGCGTAGTCGACGGTGATGGTCTGCCCGGTCAGCGAGGTCAGCTGCGCTTCACGCTTGGTGAACGGGTGCGCCTGCTCGACCGCCTGGCGCAAGGAGTTGAGCGCCTCGGTCGACTCGGTGAACAGCTCGCTGATGAACTGCCCGTGGCTGCGCTGGCCGCTGACTGCCAGGAGCATTTCGGCGGCCGGGTTCATGTATTCCAGGCGCAGCTCGGCGTTGAGCAGAAGCGTGGCGGTGGTCAGGTTGTCCAGAAGCAGACGGTGCTGTGCATCGCTGATGGTCATAAGGCGTCGTTGACCTCTTTTGGCGCTTGGCGGGCGCGCTATGGATCCGCTGATGCGAGGAAAATGCAAGAAACAAACCAAGGCTCCGAAAAGAAGCGGAATAAGCCGAAAAAGGCCTGGAATTGCGCGAATTCGGAACAGAATGCCCTGGTTTAACGGTTTTTGTGACCCATTTTGGGGTGGGTAAAAGGCGCGCCCGCCAATGGGCGCACCAATATAGAGCATAGAGCTATCAGGGTTTATCGCACAGTTGGCCGGTGGCGCGGACCAGCGCCGTGCGGGTCAGGCTGTCTGCCGGGCGGCTGGCCAGGGTCTCGGCCAGGTCCGCAGCGCACGCGGCTGGCTTTTGCTGCTCGAAAGCGGCCAGTTGGCCGAGCAGCGTTGCTTGCAGCGCGTCGAGTTGCGGGCGGATCTGCTGCTGCAGGTCCTGGCGTGGCGTGTCGGGCGCCGCGCCCTGCAGGTGCCAGCGGGACAGCAGGCTGTATTGCACCAGCTTGTTGGCCTCCATCTGGTCGGCGAAAAACGCTTCGGCACGTTGCGGGGCCAGGCCGTAAGCGGGGGCGGCTGCGTTTACCTGCGCCAGCACCTGCTGTTCGCGCTCGGTGGCCTGTACCGGTTGGCCCTGGTCCCACTTGTGCAGGGCAACGGCGTTGGCCAGGCTCAAGCGCTGTTCGATGGCATCGAGCAAGGGGGTGAGGGCGAGGCTGCCTGCCGAGGCAGTGGTGCAGCCGGCAAGGCTCAAGGCAAGGGTGATGAGGGGCAGGGGGCGCATGGCAATTCTCCGGTTGGGCAAAGCGTCGAGTGTGGAGAAGTGGGCGTATTTCTTGGGGTAGGAAGCTTCCGAAGTTGCAGAAGGCAGAAACAGAAACGGCCTCCCGAAGGAGGCCGTTTCCAGTGACGTTGATCAGCGCCAGGCGCCGATTACATCAGCAGCTGTAGTACAGCTCGTATTCCAGCGGGTGCACGAAGGTGCGGACCTTGATTTCTTCTTCCGACTTCAGCTCGATGAAGGCATCGATGAAGTCGTCGGAGAACACGCCGCCCTTGGTCAGGAACGCACGGCCTTTGTCCAGCTCTTCCAGGGCTTCTTTCAGGCTGCCGCAAACCTGCGGGATGTCCTTGGCCTCTTCTGGCGGCAGGTCATACAGGTTCTTGTCGGCCGCATCGCCTGGGTGGATCTTGTTCTGGATGCCGTCCAGGCCAGCCATCAGCAGGGCTGCGAAGGCCAGGTACGGGTTGGCCGATGGGTCCGGGAAGCGTGCTTCGATACGGCGGGCTTTCGGGCTGCCGACGTAAGGGATACGGATCGAGGCGGAACGGTTGCGAGCCGAGTAGGCCAGCATTACCGGAGCTTCGAAACCTGGGACCAGACGCTTGTAGGAGTTGGTCGACGGGTTGGTGAAGCCGTTCAGGGCCTTGCCGTGCTTGATGATGCCGCCGATGAAGTACAGGGCGGTGTCGGACAGGCCGGCATAGCCTTCACCCGAGAAGGTGTTCTTGCCGTCTTTCCAGATCGACATGTGCACGTGCATGCCCGAGCCGTTGTCGCCGTACAGCGGTTTCGGCATGAAGGTAGCGGTGCGGCCGTAGGCGTCGGCAACGTTGTGCACGACGTATTTCAGGGCCTGTACTTCGTCAGCCTTCTTCACCAGGGTGTTGAACTTGACGCCGATTTCGTTCTGGCCGGCAGTTGCCACTTCGTGGTGGTGAACTTCGACGACCTGGCCCATTTCTTCCAGTGCGTTGCACATGGCAGTACGGATTTCGTGGTCGTGGTCGAACGGCGGAACCGGGAAGTAGCCGCCTTTCACGCCTGGACGGTGGCCTTTGTTGCCGCCTTCCACGTCAGCGCCGGTCATCCACGAGCCTTGCTCGGAGAAGATCTTGAACATCGAACCGGAGATGTCGGACTGGAACTTCACTTCGTCGAAGATGAAGAACTCAGGCTCTGGGCCGGCGAACACGGTGTCACCGATGCCGGTGCTCTTGAGGTATTCCTCGGCGCGCTTGGCGATGCCGCGCGGGTCGCGATCGTAGCCCTGCATGCTCGACGGGTCGACGATGTCGCAGGTGATGATCAGGGTCGGCTCTTCGGTGAACGGGTCCAGCACGGCGGTGTCGTCGACCGGCATCAGGATCATGTCGGAGGCTTCGATGCCTTTCCAGCCGGCGATGGAGGAGCCGTCGAACATCTTGCCGACTTCGAAGAAGTCTTCGTCCAGGCCATCACGCGCTGGCATGGTCACGTGATGCTGAATGCCTTTGGTGTCCGTGAAACGCAGATCAATCCACTTGACGTCATGATCTTTGATGAGTTGAACCGACTTCGACATGTTGTCCTCCGGATGGTCTAGAGCGCGGTGGGCCGCTGCCCTGGAAAAAAGGGTGTTGCCGGGCGCGGATAGTCGGCCAAGCGTACCTGCCTCACAAGGGAGCAAATTGCATGCCAGTGCCCGAAAATGGCGAGGGCGGGATAAAAGGGGGCGTTTGCGGGCATTTGGTGAGGGGTTGAGGGGTTGAAGCGCACTCTTAAGGGGCGGTTTTCCATGTTGACGCACTAAAAAGGTGCATTTGTTGAGGTTTGTGCTTCCTTTAAGGGCCTCATCGCCGGCAAGCCGGCTCCCACCGGGTCAACTGCAAGTCTCAAGACCTGCGGTCTCCCCTGTGGGAGCCGGCTTGCCGGCGATGAGGCCGGGGCAGGCAAACATAAATCCAACCTTCTGTACAAAAGTTGGTCAAATCCTGAGCAATTTCCGATATAATTCGCGCCCCTCATTTTCGGCAGGCCCTGCGCGCGCTGTTAAACCAATGAAACTTATCGTCAAAGTCTTTCCAGAGATCACCATCAAGAGCCGGCCGGTGCGCAAGCGCTTCATCCGCCAGCTCGGCAAGAACATCCGCAACGTGCTCAAGGATCTCGATCCGGAGCTCGCGGTCGATGGTGTCTGGGACAATCTCGAAGTGGTCACCCGCGTCGAGGACGAGAAGCTCCAGCGCGAAATGATCGAGCGCCTGACCTGCACCCCGGGTATCACCCACTTCCTGCAGGTCGAGGAATACCCGCTGGGCGACTTCGACGACATCGTCGCCAAGTGCAAGCAGCACTTCGGCCACCTGCTCGAAGGCAAGCGCTTTGCCGTGCGCTGCAAGCGCGGCGGCCACCACGACTTCACCTCGATGGACGTCGACCGCTACGTCGGCAGCCAGCTGCGCCAGCAGTGCGGCGCCGCCGGCATTGACCTCAAGACCCCTGAAGTGCTGGTACGCATCGAAATCCGCAACCAGCGCCTGTACGTGATCCACAACCAGCACCAGGGCATCGGCGGCTACCCGCTGGGCGCCCTGGAGCAGACCCTGGTGCTGATGTCCGGTGGTTTCGACTCCACCGTGGCGGCCTACCAGATGATGCGCCGCGGCCTGATGACCCACTTCTGCTTCTTCAACCTCGGCGGCCGTGCCCACGAGCTGGGGGTGATGGAAGTCGCCCACTACCTGTGGAAGAAGTACGGCAGCAGCCAGCGCGTGCTGTTCATCAGCGTGCCGTTCGAGGAAGTGGTCGGCGAGATCCTCAACAAGGTCGACAACAGCTACATGGGCGTGACCCTCAAGCGCATGATGCTGCGCGGCGCCGCGCACATGGCCGATCGTCTGGATATCGAAGCGCTGGTCACAGGCGAGGCGATCTCCCAGGTCTCGAGCCAGACGCTGCCGAACCTGTCGATCATCGATTCGGCCACCGACAAGCTGGTGCTGCGCCCGTTGCTGGCCAGCCACAAGCAGGACATCATCGACCAGGCCACCGAAATCGGCACCGCCGACTTCGCCAAGCACATGCCCGAATACTGCGGCGTGATCTCGGTGAACCCGACTACCCATGCCAAGCGCCACCGCATGGAGCATGAAGAGAAGCAGTTCGACATGGCGGTGCTCGAGCGCGCCCTGGAGCGTGCCAAGTTCATCTCGATCGACCATGTGATCGACGAGCTGGGCAAGGACGTGGAAGTCGAGGAAGTGCGCGAAGCGCTGCCGGGCCAGATCGTCATCGACATCCGCCACCCCGACGCCCAGGAAGACCAACCGCTGCTGATCGACGGCGTCGAAGTGCAGGTCATGCCGTTCTATGCGATCAACAGCAAGTTCAAGCAGCTGGATGAAACCCGCCAGTACCTGCTTTATTGCGACAAAGGTGTGATGAGCCGCCTGCACGCACACCACCTGCTCAGTGAGGGACATGCCAATGTGCGTGTTTATCGTCCGGCATAAGATGCCAGGGCTGTATGGCGGCAGCATCCGCCATCGCCCTCCCGACCGCCGGGCCTGCTGAGCCTTTTAACTTCATATTGGCCGCCTAGACTGGCGGCAACCGAATCCTCTGATCGAGATACAGTTGTGATCGAAAATCTGCGTAACATCGCCATCATCGCCCACGTTGACCATGGTAAAACCACCCTGGTCGACAAACTCCTGCGTCAGTCCGGCACTCTGGAGCGTAACGAGCTCAACGACGAGCGCGTCATGGACTCCAACGACCAGGAAAAAGAGCGCGGCATTACCATTCTGGCGAAGAACACCGCCATCAACTGGAACGGCTACCACATCAACATCGTCGACACCCCCGGCCACGCCGACTTCGGTGGCGAGGTTGAGCGTGTAATGTCGATGGTCGACTCCGTGCTGCTGCTGGTCGACGCCCAGGACGGCCCGATGCCGCAAACCCGCTTCGTGACCAAGAAGGCCTTCGAAGCCGGCCTGAAGCC
>NZ_DJTF01000087.1:0-18957 GCF_002438125.1 Pseudomonas sp. UBA6315 | reverse complement strand
ACCGTCACGCCTTGCACGTCAAGCGCGCCGACGAGGCCTACAGCATTGGTGCCGAGCCACTGGCCGGTTACTTGAACCCGCGCAAGCTGGTCAACCTTGCTGTGGAAACCGGCTGTGATGCCCTGCACCCGGGTTACGGTTTCCTGTCGGAAAATGCCGAGCTGGCAGAGATCTGCGCCGAGCGCGGGATCAAGTTCATCGGCCCGGCCGCCGACGTCATTCGCCGCATGGGCGACAAGACCGAAGCGCGTCGCACCATGATCCAGGCCGGAGTGCCGGTGACCCCAGGCACCGAAGGCAACGTTGCCGACATCCACGAAGCCCTGAGCGAAGGCGAGCGCATCGGTTACCCGGTGATGCTCAAGGCCACCTCCGGCGGCGGTGGGCGCGGCATCCGCCGCTGCAACAGCCGCGAAGAACTGGAACAGAACTTCCCACGGGTGATTTCCGAGGCCACCAAGGCCTTCGGCTCGGCCGAAGTGTTCCTGGAAAAGTGCATCGTCAACCCCAAGCACATCGAGGCGCAGATCCTCGGTGACAGCTTCGGCAACGTGGTGCACCTGTTCGAGCGCGACTGCTCGATCCAGCGCCGCAACCAGAAGCTCATCGAAATCGCCCCGAGCCCGCAGCTCACCCCCGAACAGCGCGCCTACATCGGCGACCTGGCGGTGCGTGCGGCCAAGGCGGTGAACTACGAGAACGCCGGTACCGTGGAGTTTCTGCTCGCCGATGGCGAGGTGTACTTCATGGAGATGAACACCCGGGTGCAGGTGGAACACACCATCACCGAGGAAATCACCGGTATCGACATCGTCCGCGAGCAGATCCGCATCGCCTCGGGCCTGCCGCTGTCGGTCAAGCAGGAAGATATCCAGCACCGCGGCTACGCGCTGCAGTTCCGTATCAACGCCGAAGACCCGAAGAACAACTTCCTGCCAAGCTTCGGCAAGATCACCCGTTACTACGCCCCCGGCGGCCCGGGCGTGCGTACCGACACCGCGATCTACACCGGCTACACCATTCCACCGTTCTACGACTCCATGTGCCTGAAGCTGGTGGTGTGGGCGTTGACCTGGGAAGAAGCCATGGACCGCGGCCTGCGGGCCCTGGACGACATGCGCGTGCAAGGGGTGAAGACCACCGCCGCGTACTACCAGGAAATCCTGCGCAATCCGGAATTCCGTAGCGGCCAGTTCAATACCAGCTTCGTCGAAAGCCACCCTGAACTGACCAACTACTCGATCAAGCGCAAACCCGAAGAGCTGGCCCTGGCCATCGCCGCCGCCATCGCCGCCCACGCAGGCCTGTGAGGAACCCCATAATGTCCAAGAAAATTCACGTAACCGACACGATCCTGCGCGACGCCCACCAGTCCCTGCTGGCCACCCGCATGCGTACCGAAGACATGCTGCCGATCTGCGACAAGCTCGACAAGGTCGGCTACTGGTCGCTGGAAGTCTGGGGCGGCGCCACCTTCGACGCCTGCGTGCGCTTCCTCAAGGAAGACCCGTGGGAGCGCCTGCGCAAACTGCGCAATGCCTTGCCCAACACCCGCCTGCAGATGCTCCTGCGCGGCCAGAACCTTTTGGGCTACCGCCACTACAGCGATGACGTGGTCAAGGCGTTCGTGGCCAAGGCTGCGGTCAACGGCATCGACGTGTTCCGCATCTTCGACGCGATGAACGACGTGCGTAACCTGCGCGTGGCCATCGAGGCGGTCAAGGCGGCCGGCAAGCATGCCCAGGGCACCATCGCCTACACCACCAGCCCGGTGCACACCATCGAGGCCTTCGTGAACCAGGCCAAGCAGATGGAAGCCATGGGTTGCGATTCGGTGGCGATCAAGGACATGGCCGGCCTGCTGACCCCGTATGCCACCGGCGAGCTGGTCAAGGCGCTGAAGGCCGAGCAGTCGCTGCCGGTGTTCATCCACTCCCACGACACCGCCGGCCTGGCTGCCATGTGCCAGCTCAAGGCGGTGGAAAACGGCGCCGACCACATCGACACCGCCATCTCCAGCTTCGCCTGGGGCACCAGCCACCCGGGCACCGAGTCGATGGTCGCCGCGCTCAAGGGCAGCGAGTTCGACACCGGCCTGGACCTGGAGCTGCTGCAGGAAATCGGCCTGTACTTCTACGCCGTGCGCAAGAAGTACCACCAGTTCGAAAGCGAGTTCACCTCCGTGGACACCCGCGTGCAGGTCAACCAGGTGCCAGGCGGCATGATTTCCAACCTGGCCAACCAGCTCAAGGAGCAGGGCGCGCTCAACCGCATGAACGAAGTGCTGGCCGAGATCCCACGGGTTCGCGAAGACCTCGGCTTCCCGCCGCTGGTGACCCCGACCTCGCAGATCGTCGGCACCCAAGCGTTCTTCAACGTGCTCGCCGGCGAGCGCTACAAGACCATCACCAACGAGGTGAAGCTGTACCTGCAAGGCGGTTACGGCAAGGCCCCGGGTGTGGTCAACGAGCAGCTGCGGCGCCAGGCGATCGGCAGCGAAGAAGTGATCGACGTGCGCCCGGCCGACCTGCTCAAGCCGGAAATGGCCAAGCTGCGTGCCGACATCGGCGCCCTGGCCCGCAGCGAGGAAGACGTGCTGACCTTCGCCATGTTCCCGGACATCGGGCGCAAGTTCCTCGAAGAGCGCGAAGCCGGCACCCTGACCCCTGAAGCGCTGCTGCCGATCCCGGAAGCAGGCGCTGCGGTGGCCCATGGTGGCGAAGGCGTGCCGACCGAGTTCGTCATCGACGTGCATGGCGAGACCTACCGCGTCGACATCACCGGCGTGGGCGTGAAGGCCGAAGGCAAGCGCCACTTCTACCTGTCGATCGACGGCATGCCGGAGGAAGTGGTGTTCGAGCCGCTCAACGAGTTCGTCGGTGGCGGCAGCAGCAAGCGCAAGCAGGCCAGCGCACCGGGCCACGTCAGCACCACCATGCCGGGCAACATCGTCGATGTGCTGGTCAAGGAAGGTGATGTGGTCAAGGCCGGCCAGGCGGTGCTGATCACCGAGGCGATGAAGATGGAAACCGAAGTGCAGGCGGCCATCGCCGGCAAGGTCGTGGCCATCCATGTGGCCAAGGGCGACCGTGTGACGCCGGGTGAAATCCTGATCGAGATCGAAGGCTGACAGAAGCCTTCATCTACAAGCGGTTAACCTCTGGGGAGCGGATGCTCCCCTTTTTTTGTGCTGCATTTACTGGCCCTATCGCCGGCAAGCCGGCTCCCACAGATACCCCACCAGCCTCGAGGCCTGTGATGTACCTGTGGGCAAAACTCAGCCCTTGCGACACTGCTCCAACGTCCGCACCTGCCCCTCAGGCTGCTGGTTCTGCTCGCTCAACCAGCGCTCGAACCCCGCCGCCACCTGCGGCCACTCATCATCGGTAATCGAATACCACGCCGTATCCCGGTTGTGGTCCTTGACCACCAGGTGCTTGCGAAACACCCCTTCGAACTGGAAGCCAAACCGCTCTGCCGCGCGCTTGGAGCGGGCATTGGCGTTGTTGCACTTCCATTCCAGGCGGCGGTTGCCCAGCTCGAAACTCAACTTGCCCAGCAGGTACACCGCCTCGGTGCTCTTTGGCGTGCGCTGCATGGGTGCGCCGAAGGCGATGTGGCCGATCTCGATGCGGCCGTGGTCGGGCACGATCGACATCAGCGTGAGCACCCCCTGGGCCTGGCCGCTGGCGCGGTCGAGCACGGTGTAGTACAGCGGATCGTGGCCGGCAGCGTTGCCTTCGAGCCAGCGGTCGAAGGCGGCGCGCTCGGCGAAGGGGCCGTAGGGCAGGTAGTCCCACAGCAGCGGATCGGCTTGCGGGCCCTGCAGGGCCTGCCACAAATCGTCGGCGTGGCGGGCCGGGTCGAGTTTCTCCAGGCGTATGAAGCGGCCTTCGATGGTCGCGGCCTTGGGCGCTGCAGCGGGTTTCCAGTTCAGTGCGTCAGTCATGTCGGCCTACAACCCTTTGCGAAATTGGATGAAGCCTGGCCGCTCGGCAACCTGTTCATACAGGCTGATGGCGGTAGCGTTGGTTTCGTGGGTCAGCCAATGCACCTTGATGCAGCCGGCCGCCTTGGCGGTGGCGTAGACGTGCTCGATCAGCTGGCGGCCGATGCCCAGGCCACGCTGGTTGCCGTCGACGTAGAGGTCCTGCAGGTAGCACGAGTTCTCGATGCTCCAGTTGGAGCGGTGGTAGATCCAGTTGACCATGCCCACCGCCTTGCCATCGACCCAGGCCAGGGCCGAATGGGTCGGTTCGCTGGGGTCGAGCAGGCGCTGCCAGGTGCTGGCGCTGACCGCCTCGGGCAGCTCGGTTTGGTAGAAGCGCAGATAGGCCTGCCACAGGGCGAGCCAGGCAGCATGGTCGTTGGCGCCGACAGGGCGCAGGGTAACGCTGGGCATGGGGCTTTTCCTTCAGAGCTGGCGCATCTGCGCCGCGAGTTGGTTGTCGAGGTAATCGGGGCTGCTGGCCAGGCCTTCGCGCACGCCGGCGATGTCTTGCGCCGAGCGGTTCTGGCTGAGCTTGCGCGCGCCTTGCAGGCGGGCGATGGGCAAGCGGATGCCGACGATGGCGCGGAGCATGCCGTCGAGGTAGTCGCGGGGCGCGTCGGCCACTTGCCACGGGTTATCGCGGCCTTGCTCATGGCGCTCGGTCAGCCGGGTGACGATGCTCAGCAGCGGCGCGGCGTCGTGGATCACTTCGGCCGGGCCATAGGCGTGCACGGCCAGGTAGTTCCAGGTCGGCACCACCTTGGGGTTGTCGGCCTTGCTGGGGTAGTAGCTGGGGCTGACATAGGCATCGGCACCCGGGAACACCAGCAAGGCCTCGGCACCTTGCTCCAGGTCCTGCCACTGGCGATTGGCGCGCGCCAGGTGGGCGTAGACGGTGCCGAATTCGCCTTCGGCAGTGTCCACCAGCACCGGCAGGTGGGTGGCCAGCAAGCCCTGCTCGCCGTGGCTGACCAGCACTGCCAGGCGGGTGTCGAGCATGTGCTGGTGCAAGCGTTGCAGGTCGTGTTCCTGGTGAGGTTTGCTGTTGTACATGCGCAGGTTCCTTGTCCAATGGCTCCATCCTAGGCAGGCTATTGGTCCAGTGTAAGATCCATTTCAGGCTGTTTTTATAGGTCCAATGCCATGAGCGAGCGTCCTCTTGTACTTCCGTTCGACCCCGCCGGGATCGTGCTCGACCGCCGCCGGGGCTTGAGCCAGCAGCTCTACCAGGCACTGCGTGCGCGGGTGCTGGACGGGCGCCTGAGCAGTGGCACGCGGCTGCCGGCCAGCCGCGATTTGGCCAACATCCTGGCGCTGTCGCGCAATAGCGTAGTCCGCGCCTACGACCAGCTTTATGCCGAGGGCTATATCGAAAGCCGGGTAGGGGATGGCACTTATGTGAGCCGCCAGGCAAAACTATCCACACAACTATCCACAGGGTTATCCCGGGGTTTATCAACAGGGTTATCCACATTTTCACCGGAAAATACTGAGGATTTATCCAGCAACACGCTGTCCAGCGAGCCGTTGGAGCGTCTGAAAAGTAACCACTTGCCGCTGCCAAGAAGCGGCGCGCCGCGCGCTTTTCGCGTGGGCATCCCGGCCTTCGACCTGTTCCCGTTCGACGTCTGGGCCAAGCTGCAAGCGGGTTTCTGGCGAAACCCCGAGCCTGCGCAACTGGGCTACGGTGACCCGGCCGGCGAGTGGACGCTGCGTGAGTTGATCGCCGCTTACCTGCGCCGCTCCCGGGGGCTCTCGTGCACCGCTGAACAAATTGTGATCACCAGTGGCGCACAGCAGGCCATCAGCCTTTGTGCACAGTTGCTGCTGCAGCCGGGCGACACCGTGGCTGTGGAAAACCCAGGCTATCGGGCGGCAGGGCATACCTTCGCCGTGGCCGGTGGCAAGGTGACGGGCATCGCGGTGGATGAGGAAGGCATGGATTGCCGGCGCCTGGAGCAGTTGCAGGACTGCCGGCTGGCTTACGTGACGCCCGCTCATCAGTACCCCACCGGCGTGACCATGAGCCTGGCCCGACGCCTGGCGCTGCTGGCCTGGGCCGAGCGCGGCGATGGCTGGATCATCGAGGACGACTACGACGGCGAGTACCGCTACAGCGGCGCGCCGCTGGCCCCGTTGGCGGCGCTGGACCGCCAGGGGCGGGTGCTGTACGTGGGCACCTTCGGCAAGATCGCCTTCCCGGCGCTGCGCCTTGGCTACCTGGTGCTGCCGGCGCGATTGGTGCAGGCCTTCAGCCAGGGCAGGGCGCTGGCGATGCGCCATTCCGAGGTGGGTACCCAGTGCGTGATGGCCGAGTTCATGGCCCAGGGGCACTTCCAGCGGCATATCCGCCGCATGCGCCGGGCGGCCTTGAGCCGGCGCAATGTGCTCAAGGCCGGTTGGCCTGTGGATGTGCCGGGGCTGGCGGGGATGCCGGAGGTGGCGGCGGGGCTGCATGTGAAGGTGGATGTGGATAACTTTGCCCGCGAGCAGGAGCTGGTAGCCAAGGCGGAGGCGGTGGGGGTGGAGGTGAATCCGCTGAGTGGTTACTGGCTGGAGGACAGCGAGGTGCCTGTGGATAAGCGTGCGGGGCTGGTGCTGGGGTTTGCGGCGGTGCCGGAGGGGGAGATTGCCGAGGCGTTGATGCGTTTGCGCAAGGCTTGGAGATCATAGGGGGCCGCTTTGCGGCCCAATCGCTGGCAAGCCAGCTCCCACAAGTTACCCGCTGGCCCAGCAATAGCGGGCAACCTGCTGATTACCCGCTGGTTCAGCAATAGCGCAGAACCTGTGGGAGCCGGCTTGCCGGCGATTGGGCCGCAAAGCGGCCCTGCTGTCAGGTCCCGGATTTGATCTTGGTCCAGGCCCGCGTGCGCGCCCGCTCTGCCTCACGCGACAAGGGCTTGAGCGTGTACAGCTTGGCCATCGCCTCGGCCGTCGGATACAGGTTGGGGTTGTTGCGAATCGCCGGGCTGACCTTGTCGGTCGCATCCTTGTTCGGGTTCGGGTACCCGACAAAGTCACTGATCGGCGCAATCACTTCCGGCCTCAGCAGGTAGTTGATGAAGGCGTGCGCATCCTCCGGGTTGGCGGCCCCCTTCGGAATCGCCAGCATGTCGAACCAGATCGGCGCGCCTTCCTTGGGCAGGCGCATGTCCACCACCACGCCATTCTTCGCATCCCGTGCCCGGTTGGCGGCCTGGGAGAAACTGCCGGAATAGCCGACGGCGACGCAGATGTCGCCGTTGGCGATGTCGGCCATGTACTTGGAGGAGTGGAAGTAGGTGACGTGCGGGCGAATCTTCAGCAGCAGCGCTTCGGCCTTCTTGTAGTCGTCCGGCTTGTCGCTGTTCGGGTCCAGGCCCAGGTACTTCAAGGCCAGCGGCAGGATCTCCGACGGCGAGTCGAGCAGCGCCACGCCGCATTGCTTGAGCTTGGCGATGTTCTCTTCCTTGAAGATCAGGTCCCAGCTGTCCACCGGCGCGTTGGCACCGAGCACGGCCTTGACCTTGTCCGGGTTGAAGCCGATCAGCACGGTGCCGTACATGTAGGGCACGGCGAACTTGTTGCCCGGGTCGTTGGCCTCGATCAGCTTCATCAGGGCCGGGTCCAGGTGCTGCCAGTTCGGCAGCTTGCTGCGGTCCAGCGGCTGGAAGACCCCTGCCTCGATCTGCTTGGCGAGGAACACGTTGGACGGCACCACCACGTCATAGCCGGAGTTGCCGGTCAGCAGCTTGGCTTCCAGGGCCTCGTTGGTGTCGAAGATGTCGTAGACCAGCTTGACCCCGCTGTCTTTCTGGAAGTCACTCAAGGTCTGCGGCGTGATGTAGTCGAACCAGTTGTACACCCGCAGGGTGCGCTGTTCGGCCTGGGCCTGGAAGGCGCCGGTGAACAGGGTGGCAGCGATGAACGGGGCGAGCAGACGCTTGAGTCGGACCATTTACCGGGCTCCTGGCTGGGCACGCTGGAAACCTTCCAGCACGTTGACTGCGTTGATACCGATTTCTTCCACAGCGTAGCCACCTTCCATCACGAACAAGGTCGGTTTGCCGAGCTGTGCGATGCGCTTGCCCATTTCCAGGTAGTCCGGGCTGTCCAGCTTGAACTGGGAGATCGGGTCGTCCTTGAAGGTGTCCACGCCCAGCGAAATCACCAGCACATCGGCGTCGTAGGCGGCGATGCGCTGGCAGGCGTCTTCCAGGGCGGCGCTCCAGGCGGCCCAGTCACTGCCGGCGGGCAGCGGGTAGTTGATGTTGCAACCAGCACCTGCGCCTTCGCCGGTTTCGTCGGCATAACCGAGGAAGAACGGGAATTCGGCCTGTGGGTCGCCGTGGATCGAGGCGAAGAACACGTCGCTGCGCGAATAGAAGATGTCCTGGGTGCCGTTGCCGTGGTGGTAGTCGACATCGAGGATGGCCACTTTGCCGCGGCCCTGGTCGAGGAACGCCTGGGCGGCGATGGCCGCGTTGTTCAGGTAGCAGTAGCCGCCCATGACTTCGCCGGCGGCGTGGTGCCCTGGTGGGCGGCACAGGGCGAAGGCCGAATGCGCGCCTTGCTGGATTGCGGCCTGGGCGGTCAGCGCCACTTGCGCGGCGCTGTAGGCGGCTTGCCAAGTGCCGGCGGTGATCGGCGCGCCGGCGTCGAAGCTGTAGTAGCCCAGCTCGCCGTGCAGGCCGGTCGGCTTGACCTGGCGCAGGGTGCGGGCCGGCCAGGTGAAGGGCAGCAGGTCGCCTTCGTGGCCCAGCGCGGCCCAGCGGCCCCAGGCGCCTTGGAAGAAGTCGAGGTAGTCGGCGCTGTGGATGCGCTGGATGGGTGCGCGGCCGAAATCGGTCGGGCCTTGAACGTCGCCGAGGTTGCGCTTTTTCACCTGCTCGAGCACATGGTCGGCGCGCGAAGGCATTTCGAAGCAAGGCATCAGCTTGCCGTCGATCAGCTCGCAGCGGCCGTGGTGCAGGCGGTGGTCATCGGAATAGATTGTCAGCATTGTTGTTCTCCGGGGGTACAGGCGTGGGCCCATTCTCGTGGGCGGCCTGCAGGGGGAGAACGACGCAAACGGCCAAAAGGGGATCGATGTGGCCAAGGTCGCTGGCCTGTACCGGCCCTATCGCCGGCAAGCCGGCTCCCACAAGGTGCGGTGCGGTTTCTGTGGGGCTACGGTCAGCCGCGAAAATGGCTGGGCGCTACACCACTCCAACGCTGGAACGCATGCCGAAAACTGGCGGTTTCGCTGAAACCCAAGGTCTCGGCAATCCGGTAGATCGGCATCTGCTCATCGGCCAGCAACTGCTTGGCCCGTTCGAAGCGCAGCTCATCGAGCAGCTGCTGGTAACTGCTGCCCAGCGCCTGCAAATGCCGGCGCAAGGTGCGCGAGGAGCAGTTCATCTGCCGCGCCAGGCCTTCGAGCCCCGGCGCCGCATCCAGTTGCTGCAGCAACAGTTGGCGGATTCGCCCCAGCCACGCCTGGCGCCCGGTGAATTCCAGGTTCAGCCGCCGGCAGCGTTCGCTCATGGCCTTGTGGGTGATCGGGTCGGCCAATGGCAACGGGGTGTCGAGCCAGCGCCGCTCGAAGGCGAAGGCGTTGTCTTCGTCGGCGAAGCTCAGCGGGCAGTGGAATGCCCGGGTATAGAGCGCGTGGTAGCCGGGCCGGGCATGTTCGAAGCGGGCGCCGAGCAATGGCAGCGGGCGGCCGAGCAGGTCGTCGCAGATGACTTTCAGCGACACCAGGCAGAACTCGGCATTGAAAGCAGCCAGCGCCGGGCCGTCGTGATAGTCGCTGGCGCTGAACCAGACCCGCTGGCCATCGTCGATCAGGCGCAGCTGGAAGACTGTTCCCAGCAGTGCCGGATACTGCAGCGCCAGACGCAGGGCGTCACCCAAAGTGGCACTGGAGAGCAGCGCGTAACCGAGCATGCCGTAGCACGACACATGCATGCGCCGGCCCAGTTCCAGGCCGATGTCCTCGCGCCGCGCCACGGCATTGGCACACACCTGCAGCTCCTGCTGGGTGGTGATGCGCGCATCGGCATGCCCAAGGTCCGCCGGGCCTATGCCGCTGCCGGCGAGCAACGCCGTGGCCTCGCAACCGTCTTCCTGGAACAGGTTGAGGATCAGCGAAACCGCATTCAGGGTGGTCAGGTGGCTATGCAGCATGCTCGGTAATCCCGTTTGGCTGGGAGGCATTATGGAGCAAGTTGTGTGCCGGGCTGCGGCAGACGAAAAAAAGGGCCCGAAGCGTGCGCTCGGGCCCTTGAAAGGTTGAGAGGTGTCTAGTCCCTCGACCTGGTGAGACTGTTTGCAGCGGCCGGGTTACGCCTTCAGCGGAACCAGACGTGGAGCGATCATGTTTTCCGGACGCAGGATGTCGTTGAGCATCTCTTCATCCAGCAGCTTCTCTTCGCGCACCAGTTCCAGCACGCCGCGGCCTGTTTCCAGGGCAACACGGGCGATACGGGTGGCGTTCTCGTAGCCGATGTACGGGTTCAGGGCGGTGACCAGGCCGATCGAGTGCTCGACCAGTTCACGGCAGCGCTGTTCGTTGGCGGTGATGCCGACGATGCAGTGCTCGCGCAGCATGTCCATGGCGCGTTGCAGCAGGCGGATCGAATCGAAGATCTTGTAGGCGATCAGCGGTTCCATCACGTTCAGCTGCAGCTGGCCACCTTCGGCGGCGACGGTCAGGGCCAGGTCGTTGCCCATGATGGCGAAGGCCACCTGGTTGACCGCTTCCGGGATAACCGGGTTGACCTTGCCTGGCATGATCGAGCTGCCTGGCTGACGCGCCGGCAGGTTGATCTCGTTGATGCCGGTGCGCGGGCCGCTGGACAGCAGGCGCAAGTCGTTGCAGATCTTCGACAGCTTGACCGCGGTGCGCTTGAGCATGCCGGAGAACAGCACGAAGGCGCCCATGTCGGAGGTGGCTTCGATCAGGTCGGCAGCCGGTACCAGCGGCTGGCCGCTGATGGTGGCCAGGCGCTGTACGGCCAGGGCCTGGTAGCCCGGGTCGGCGTTGATGCCGGTACCGATGGCGGTGCCGCCCAGGTTGATTTCGGTCAGCAGTTCCGGAGCCAGCGAGCGCAGGCGCTGCAGGTCTTCGGTCATGGTGGTGGCGAAGGCGCGGAATTCCTGGCCCAGGGTCATCGGCACGGCGTCCTGCAGCTGGGTACGGCCCATCTTCAGTACGTGGTCGAATTCCTTGCCCTTGGCAGCGAAGGCCTGGATCAGGCTGTCGAGGCTGGCCAGCAGGGCGTCGTGGCCCAGCAGCAGGCCCAGGCGGATGGCGGTCGGGTAGGCGTCGTTGGTCGACTGGGCCATGTTCACATCGTTGTTCGGGTGCAGGTACTGGTACTCACCCTTCTGGTGGCCCATGGCCTCCAGCGCGATGTTGGCGATGACTTCGTTGGCGTTCATGTTGGTGGAAGTACCAGCACCGCCTTGGATCATGTCCACCACGAACTGCTCGTGGTAGTCGCCCTTGATCAGTCGTGCGCAGGCTGCGCTGATCGCGGCATGCTTGGCATCGCTCAGGTGCCCCAGCTCACGGTTGGCGTCAGCAGCTGCCTGCTTGACCATCGCCAGGCCGACTACCAGTTTCGGGTAGTGCGACAGCGGAACACCGGAGAGGTGGAAGTTGTTGGCAGCGCGCAGGGTCTGGATGCCGTAGTAGGCATCGGCAGGGACTTCAAGGGTACCAAGCAGATCTTTTTCGACGCGGAACGATGCAGCGGAGGACATGATGGATATCATCTCGATTTTGACCCGGCACCTGCCGGAATGGCGCCAATCCTAGGCCTGAAGGGGATTTTGCGGCCAATGCTGTTGCACGCTAACCTATGCACAAACGGCATAGTGTTTCGTGTGACGCCAATTGACAATCGAGCGTGTTCCATTTTGGTGCATGCCGGGAGACTCGCTTCATGAACCTTGAAAGCAAGTGGCTGGAAGACTTCAGCGCCCTCGCCGCGACCCGCAGTTTTTCCCAGGCGGCGGAGCGCCGTTTCGTCACCCAGCCAGCCTTCAGCCGGCGTATTCGCAGCCTCGAAGCAGCCCTTGGCCTGACCCTGGTGAATCGTTCCCGCACCCCGATTGAATTGACCGAGGCCGGGCAGCTGTTTCTGGTCACCGCGCGCACCGTGGTCGACCAGCTGGGCGAGGTGCTGCGCCATCTTCATCACCTTGAAGGCGGGCAGGGCGAGGTGGTCCAGGTGGCCGCCGCGCACTCCCTGGCTTCGGGCTTTTTCCCACGTTGGGTTGCGCAATTGCGCAACGATGGCCTGAACATCGCCACCCGCCTGGTTGCGACTAACGTCGGAGATGCGGTGCATGCCTTGCGCGAAGGTGGCTGCGACTTGATGCTGGCGTTCTACGACCCGGATGCCGCGCTGCAGATGGATGCCGAGATCTTCCCCTGGCTGCACATGGGCAATACCGAAATGCTGCCGGTGTGCGCGGTGGGGGCCGATGGCAAGCCGCTGTTCGACCTCGAAGGCGACAGCAGCGTGCCGCTGCTGGCCTACAGCGCCGGCGCCTTCCTCGGCCGCTCGGTCAACCTGCTGCTGCGCCAGCGCAGCCTGCGCTATACCACCGTCTATGAAACGGCCATGGCCGACAGCCTCAAGAGCATGGCGCTGGAAGGCATGGGCATTGCCTGGGTGCCGCAGCTGTCGATGCGGGGCGAGCTGGAGCGGGGCGAGCTGGCCATTTGCGGCGGCAGCCAATGGCACGTGCCGCTGGAGATCCGCCTGTACCGCTGCGCCCTGGTGCGCAAGGCCAACGTGAGGCTGTTGTGGCGCAAGCTCGAAGGGGGCGCCGCGGTTGACCCAAAAGTCAGCCAAAGCCCCGAAAAATAAGGCCGACAGTTGGTCGCCAGGGGTGCCAGCAACGGCCTTGGTTACGCTATACTGCGCGGCCTTTCGACCGGACAGCTCCGGTCCGGATCAGCAAACAAGCCACGCCGGTCGTCCCGCGTGGCTTGTTGTTTTTTGACGCGCCTGCGGGCGCAACAAGCGAAGAGGCTCGACGATGAGTGCACTGGTTGGCGTGATCATGGGCTCCAAGTCCGATTGGTCCACCCTTAGCCACACCGCCGATATGCTGGAAAAACTCGGCATTCCCTACGAAGTGAAGGTGGTTTCCGCCCACCGCACCCCGGACTTGCTGTTCCAGTACGCCGAAGAGGCAGAAGGGCGTGGCATCGAGGTGATCATTGCCGGTGCCGGTGGCGCTGCCCACCTGCCAGGCATGTGCGCCGCCAAGACCCACCTGCCGGTGCTGGGCGTGCCGGTGCAGTCGTCGATGCTGTCGGGTGTCGACTCGCTGCTGTCGATCGTGCAGATGCCGGCCGGTGTGCCGGTCGCAACGCTAGCCATCGGCCGCGCCGGTGCGGTCAATGCTGCCCTGCTGTCGGCGAGCATCCTCGGCGCCAAGTACCCGCAGTACCACGCCGCGCTCAAGCAATTCCGCACGGAACAGACCGACACCGTGCTGGACAACCCAGATCCACGCCAGGCTTGAGGCCCAACCCATGAAGATCGGTGTAATCGGTGGCGGCCAGCTGGGCCGCATGCTGGCCTTGGCGGGCACTCCGCTGGGCATGAACTTCGCCTTCCTCGACCCGGCACCGGATGCCTGTGCCGCGCCCCTGGGTGAACACCTGCGGGCCGACTACAGCGACCAGGACCACCTGCGCCAGCTGGCCGACGAAGTCGACCTGGTGACCTTCGAGTTCGAAAGCGTCCCGGCCGAAACCGTGGCCTTCCTTTCGCAGTTCGTCCCGGTCTACCCCAGTGCCGAGGCGCTGCGCATCGCCCGCGACCGCCTGTTCGAAAAGAGCATGTTCCGCGACCTGGGTATCCCGACCCCGGCCTTCGCCGACATCCTCTCGCAACAGGACCTGGATGCCGCGGTCGCCAGCATCGGCCTGCCGGCCGTGCTCAAGACCCGCACTCTGGGTTACGACGGCAAGGGCCAGAAGGTGCTGCGCACCCCTGACGATGTGCTGGGTACCTTCGCCGAGCTGGGCAGCGTGCCTTGCCTGCTCGAAGGCTTCGTGCCCTTCACCGGCGAAGTGTCGCTGGTGGCGGTGCGTGCCCGCGATGGCGAAACCCGCTTCTACCCGCTGGTGCACAACACCCACGAAAGCGGCATCCTGCGCCTGTCGGTGGCCAGCGCGGCGCACCCGCTGCAGGCGCTGGCCGAAGACTACGTCGGCCGTGTGCTCAAGCAGCTGGACTACGTGGGCGTGATGGCCTTCGAGTTCTTCGAAGTCGACGGTGGCCTGAAGGCCAACGAAATCGCCCCGCGCGTGCACAACTCCGGGCACTGGACCATCGAAGGCGCCGAGTGCAGCCAGTTCGAGAACCACCTGCGCGCCGTTGCCGGCCTGCCGCTGGGCTCGACCGCCAAGGTCGGCGAGAGCGCGATGCTCAACTTCATCGGTGAAGTGCCGGCGGTGGACAAGGTCGTCGCCATCGACGACTGCCACCTGCACCACTACGGCAAGGCCTTCAAGCTCGGGCGCAAGGTCGGCCACGCCACCCTGCGTTGCCAGGACATGGCCACCCTGCAGGCCAAGATCGCCGAAGTAGAGGCGTTGATCAGCAACTGATCGAACTTCTCCAGGCGCCTTGCCCTCTGAACATGGCAACAAGCCAAAGCGCTGACTAGGCTTTGGCTTGTTCCATTTTCACTGCAGAGGGAATGCCATGGGCATCATTGGAACCATCTTCATCGGCCTCATCGTTGGCCTGCTGGCCCGCTTCATCAAGCCGGGCGACGACAGCATGGGCTGGATCATGACCATCCTCCTGGGTATCGCCGGCTCCCTGCTCGCCACTTATGGCGGCCAGGCACTGGGCATCTACCAGGCAGGCCAGGCCGCAGGCTTCTTCGGTGCGCTGGTGGGTGCCGTGGTGCTGCTGGTGATCTACGGATTCATCAAGAAACGCTAATTAGTGGTTAGAATGCCCGGCAATTCATCCGAGTTGCCGAGCATTTTCATGCGTGCGTTTTTCCTCCTCCCCTTGCTGCTTGCCAGCACCCTGGCCCATGCCGAGCTGCCTGAAACCGACTGGCTGGAGCTGATGCCCAAGTCGGACCAGAAGGCCCTGGAGCAGATGCCGGAGATCGACCACAACTCCCCCGAAGCCATGGGCACCTTCACCGACAAGGGCGGCCTCAAGCAGAGCAAAGGCCTGCCGGCGGTGATGTATTCGACCAAGACCGTGGCCAGCATGAATGGCAAGGCCATCCGCCTGGGCGGCTACCCAGTGCCGCTGGAGAGCGATGCCAAGGGCAACAGCACGCTGTTCTTCCTGGTGCCGTATCCGGGCGCCTGCATCCACGTGCCGCCACCGCCGCCGAACCAGCTGGTGCTGGTGCGTTATCCCAAGGGGCTGAAGATCGATGATATCTACACGCCGCTGTGGGTCAGCGGGACGTTGAAGGTGGAGAAGGTCAGCAATGACCTGGCCGATGCGGCCTATGCCCTGGATGCGGGGAAGGTGAGGGTAGTGGAGGATGCTGACCTTTGAGGTTGTCTGAACCGGCCTCTTCGCGGGGCAAGCCCGCTCCCACAGGTTTACCTCAGCAGGTTATCTGTGGGAGCGGGCTTGCCCCGCGAAGAGGCCGGCAGCCTCGCTGAAACCGTCGGATCAGAGCGCTTGGCTACTGATCGATACGCTCAACGCGACGCCCTTCCCGGGTGCCAACGTCACCACATCATCCCAGACATTCGCCGTCTCGATGCACAGCATGCGCTGCCAGCCATCGTCGGCCATGTCCGCCAGCTCCTTGGCCCGTTCGGTCCATGGGTTCCAGATCACCGCCGAACGCGAGCCGCTGCTGGCCAGGGTGATGCGCCGGTTCCAGTGCGGGTCGACGATGCTCAGCGTGGGTGGGGTATCCAGGTAGATGCGGTCGGTTTCGCCGGCAAAGGCCAGTGCACCTTGCTGCTGGCGCTGCTCCCAGTCGGCCAAAGTCTCGATGTAGCTCAGCCCTTCGACGCCTTCGACCCGCGCCTGGCGCACGTCGCTGACGGCAAAGTAGCTGTGCAGGGCCTGGCTGATGGTCACCGGCGCAGTGCCGTGGTTGTGGCTGGTGAGGCTCAGCTCCAGTGCGTCGCCCAACACCACGCGCAGCTTCAGCTCGACATCGTGCGGCCAGCCCGGCAGCTCGCCCTGGGCCTCGGGCAGGCCGAATTCGATGCGCAGTTCACTGCCCGCTTCTTCGATGCCCAGCAACTGCCAGTCACGCGTGCGCGCCAGCCCGTGGGCCGGGGCCTGCTCGGCGTGGTACATGGCTTGCACCGCTTGCGGGTTGCGCTGCAGGTTGCCGAACCACGGCCAGCACACCGGCACGCCGGCGCGCACCGACTTGCCCTGGCGGAAGATCGCCTGGTCGCTCAGCCACAACAGCGGTGGCTCGCCAACACGCTGGTAGCTGAGAATCTGCGCACCCTGCTGGGCGATCAGTAGTTCGGCGTGGTCGCTGCTGATGCGCCAGCAGTTGAGTTCGCCGTGTTGCTCGGTTTCGACCTTGAAGCTAGCCATTGCGCTGTTCTCATTGATTGCCTGTGGGCCTTCGACCCGGTGGCCTGCAATGAGTTTAACGCCCGCATGGCTCAGCGACGAGGCACCGAGCGGGTGCGGCCACTGCCGTCGATGGCGACGAACACGAAGACGGCCTCGGTGACCTTGCGCCATTCGCTGGACAGCGGGTCGTCGCTCCACACTTCCACCATCATCTGGATCGAGCTGCGGCCGATCTCCAGGGTCTGGGTATAGAAGGACAGCTGCGCGCCCACGGCCACCGGCACCAGGAAGGCCATGCGGTCGATGGCCACCGTGGCCACTCGGCCACCGGCGACGCGGCTGGCCATGGCCGTGCCGGCCAGGTCCATCTGGGCAACCAGCCAGCCGCCGAAGATATCGCCGAAACCATTGGTTTCGCGTGGCAGTGCGGTGATCTGCAAGGCCAGGTCGCCTTGCGGGATGGGGTCTTCTTGTTCGAGTTCGATCATGCGGTGGGGCCTCTGACCCGTGACGCTTTCGTTGGTGTGGCGAGGGAAAACGAACCTGCGCAAAACAGACTACGCCGATATCGCTTCGCTGGACGGCCATAGGGAAACTCTGCGAAACCGTCTGACATCAAGACCGGCGTTTTCGCACAACATCCCAAGCTGGCGGCAACCTTTTCCTACGAACGGCCAGTATATATAGCCAAACGGCCAGCGACGACCGCGCATTCATGAATATCTGTATGGATTTTGTATCGCTTTCGGCGTGGCTCGGCAATTTGCTATCTTCGCCTGTCCGCCCAATCCAGAAGCCGCGTTGCAAGCGGCCTGCATGACCTACAAGAGAACAACCAGCGATGACTTCCGTGCCGAG
Source organism: Pseudomonas sp. UBA6315 (assembly GCF_002438125.1). Lineage (NCBI taxonomy): Bacteria > Pseudomonadati > Pseudomonadota > Gammaproteobacteria > Pseudomonadales > Pseudomonadaceae > Pseudomonas > Pseudomonas sp. UBA6315. Next base: position 1,584 of record NZ_DJTF01000087.1, on the reverse strand, counting down.
CAGTATCGAGCAGCCCTCGCGGCCGCTGACCCGCAGTGACTACAAAACCCTCTCACTGTCCGCCCTGGGCGGAGCGCTGGAGTTCTACGACTTCATCATCTTCGTGTTCTTCGCCACCGTGGTCGGCAAGTTGTTCTTCCCCGCCGACATGCCCGAATGGCTACGCCTGATGCAGACCTTCGGCATTTTCGCCGCCGGCTACCTGGCGCGGCCGCTGGGCGGCGTCGTCATGGCCCACTTCGGCGACCTGCTGGGGCGCAAGAAGATGTTCACCCTGAGCATCTTCATGATGGCTTTGCCAACCCTGATCATGGGCCTGCTGCCGACCTATGCGCAGATCGGCATGTGGGCGCCGATCCTGCTGCTGCTGATGCGCGTGATCCAGGGCGCGGCCATCGGCGGTGAAGTGCCAGGTGCCTGGGTATTCGTCTCCGAGCACGTTCCGGCGCGCAACACCGGCTATGCCTGCGGCACCCTGACTGCCGGCCTGACCGCGGGCATCCTGCTGGGCTCGCTGGTGGCGACGCTGATCAACAGCGTCTACACCCCCGAAGAAGTGGCCGACTACGCCTGGCGCGTGCCGTTCCTGCTGGGCGGGGTGTTCGGGCTGTTTGCCGTGTACCTGCGCCGCTGGCTGCACGAAACCCCGGTGTTCGCCGAGATGCAGCAGCGCAAGGCGCTGGCCGAGGAGCTGCCGCTGCGCGCGGTGCTGCGCGATCACCGTGGCCCGATCATCCTGTCGATGCTGCTGACCTGGCTGCTGTCGGCAGGCATCGTGGTGATCATCCTGATGACCCCGGCGCTGCTGCAGAGCATCTACCACATCAGCCCGACCGACTCGCTCAAGGCCAACAGCCTGGCCATCGTGCTGCTCAGCCTGGGCTGCGTCGCCTCGGGCAGCCTGGCCGACCGCTTTGGCGCCGGGCGGGTGTTCGTCATCGGCAGCCTGATGCTGCTGGTGAGTTCCTGGACCTTCTACCACAGCCTGGCCACGCACCCGGAGCTGCTGTTCCCGCTGTACGCCGTGACCGGCCTGTGCGTGGGCGTGATCGGTGCGGTGCCTTACGTGATGGTCAAGGCCTTCCCGCCGGTGGTGCGTTTCACCGGGCTGTCGTTCTCCTACAACATGGCTTACGCGATCTTCGGCGGTTTGACGCCGATGGTGGTGACGGCGCTGCTCAAGGTCAGCCCGATGGCACCGGCCTATTACGTGGCCGGCCTGTGCGCCGTCGGTCTGATCGTTGGCGTCTATCTGCTCGCCAACAAACGCTAAGGCGCAGGCCTTGCTGGCCTCATCGCCGGCAAGCCGGCTGCCACAGGATTGCCGCAGACCCTGTGGGAGCCGGCTTGCCGGCGATGAGGCCGGACCTGCCCAGCACACCTCTGCAACATTTAGAAAGGCCATCCTGGGTTTCCAGTGATGGCCTTTCATCCAATTGTCATATTGGAGTCATATCGTGTTCATGCGGCCTGCAGATACTGGGCCCCGATCCATCCAACACCCCCAATATTCCTGCTAGGAGCAAGGCATGAAACTGAAGCGTTTGATGGCGGCCCTCACCTTTGCCGCCGCTGGCGTTGCGA
>NZ_DJTF01000085.1:0-9818 GCF_002438125.1 Pseudomonas sp. UBA6315 | reverse complement strand
CGCGCGTCAGCAGACGCGGTGCTAGCTCTTTCAGGGCGCGGCGGTATACCTCGCGCTTGAATGTCACCACCTGGCCCAGCGGATACCAATAGCTGACCCAACGCCAGCCGTCGAATTCCGGTTTGCCGGTCAGGTCCATCCGCACCCGTTGCTCATTGCTCACCAGGCGCAGCAGGAACCACTTCTGCTTCTGGCCGATGCACAGCGGTTGGCTGTGGGTGCGGACCAGACGCTGGGGTAAACGATAACGCAACCAGCCGCGGGTGCAGGCAAGAATTTCCACATCATCGCGTTCAAGGCCAACTTCTTCGTTCAGCTCGCGGTACAGGGCATCTTCCGGCGTCTCGTCAGGGTTGATACCACCCTGCGGGAATTGCCAGGCATCCTGGTTGATCCGCCGAGCCCATAGCACCTGCCCGGCATCATTCGTAAGAATGATCCCGACATTGGGGCGAAAACCATCCGGGTCGATCACGGCAGCAACCTCGCAAACGCATGTCACCGCATTGTTCCACAAAGCCTGCGAGCGCAGCAACGCGCCCGCCAAGCTTATGTGCAGCGCGGTGAAAACTCCGTATTCTGCGGGGCTACCCTGTAGCTGATGCGAGTACCCGCGATGCGCCTGGCTTTATTCGACCTGGACAATACCCTCCTCGGTGGCGACAGCGACCATGCCTGGGGTGACTACCTGTGCGAGCGGGGCATTCTCGACCCGGTCGCCTACAAGCAACGCAACGATGCCTTCTATCAGGACTACCTGAACGGCACCCTGGACCTGCAGGCCTACCTGGCCTTTTCCATGGAAATCTTCGCGGCCACCGAGCCCGCGCAACTCGACCAGTGGCATGGCGAATTCATGCGCGACTGCATCGAGCCGATCATCCTGCCCAAGGCCCTGGCCTTGTTGCAGCAGCACCGCGAGGCCGGTGACCAGCTGGTGATCATCACTGCCACCAATCGTTTCGTGACAGCGCCCATTGCGCGCCGCCTGGGCGTGCGCGTGCTGCTGGCCACCGAATGCGAGATGCGCGATGGCCGCTATACCGGGCGTAGTACCGATATACCGTGCTTCCGTGAAGGCAAGGTGACGAGGCTGGAGCGCTGGATGCTGGAGAACGGCTTCGATCTGGAGGACAGCTATTTCTATAGCGACTCGATGAATGATTTGCCGTTGCTGGAGCGGGTGACGCACGCGGTGGCGGTAGATCCGGACCCTAAGCTGCAGGTGGAGGCCGAGCGGCGCGGGTGGCCGGTGATTTCCCTGAGAGATTGAGCAAGCTAGGGCCGCCTTGCGGCCCATCGCTGGCAAGCCAGCTCCCACAGGTACGGTGCAGGCCCGCTTTTTTTGTGGGAGCCGGCTTGCCGGCGATGGGCTACAGAGCAGCCCCAAGCATGCCTCAGACCGGCTTGGCGCCCATCAGCCCGGCAATGGACAAGAAGCACACCCCACTGAACACCGCCAGGGCCAGGGTAAACCGCAACCCCCCCACCTCGGCCTTGCGCAGCCGGTTCAGGCGCACCAGCAGCCACCACACGGCAAACGCGCCAAGCGTATAGATGACGCTGGACGCCAGCACCCACGCCTGCCCCAGCGGCCAGCCGACCAGATGCACCAGCCACCAGCCGGTGAACGGCATGCTCACCAGGCACACGCCCATCAGCAACCAGACGAACACCAGCGGCCGGCGCAGCAGCTTGGCATAAGCCTCTGCATCACCCTGGCGGCGGGCACGCACTGTCCAGATCGCCAGGCCCAGTGCGCCTAGCAGCAGCACGGCTGTGGCGATGATGTGCAGCGTCTTGAGGGTTGTCAGGTGTTCCATGGCTTCATGTCCTTGAGCGGTAAGGCAAGCTTAGCCGCTCAGCCCAGGAACAGCCGGTAGGCCGGGTTATCGGTTTCGTCCCAGTACGGGTAGCCAATCTTGGCCAGCGCCGCCGGCACCAGGTGGCGCTCGTCTTCGGGCACCTGCAGCCCCGCCACCACGCGCCCATCGGCGGCGCCGTGGTTGCGGTAGTGGAACATCGAGATGTTCCAGCGCCCGCCCAGCTTGTTGAGGAAGTTGAACAACGCCCCCGGCCGCTCGGGGAACTCGAAACGCAGCACGATCTCGTCACGGGCACCGGCCGAATGGCCACCGACCATATGGCGGATGTGCAACTTGGCCAGCTCGTTGTCGGTCAGGTCGGTGACCGGGAAGCCCTGCTCGGTCAACTGCTGCACCAGCGCGGCGCGTGGGTCGTTTTCCGGGTGGGTCTGCACGCCGACGAAGATGTGCGCCTCGTCGGAGGTGTGCTTGCGGTAGTTGAATTCGGTGATCTGGCGCTTGCCGATGGCCTCGCAGAAGGCCTTGAAGCTGCCCGGGCGCTCGGGAATGGTCACGGCGATGATCGCTTCGCGCTTCTCGCCCAGCTCGGCACGCTCGGCCACGTGGCGCAGGCGGTCGAAGTTGACGTTGGCGCCGGAGTCGATGGCCACCAGCGTCTGCCCGGTGACACCTTTGAGCTCGACATACTTCTTGATCCCGGCAACGCCCAAGGCGCCGGCAGGTTCGGTGATCGAGCGGGTATCGTCGTAGATATCCTTGATTGCCGCGCAGATCTCGTCGGTGCTGACGGTCACCACCTCATCCACATGCAGGCGGCAGATGTCGAAGGTGTGCTGGCCGATCTGCGCCACCGCCACGCCATCGGCGAACAGCCCGACCTGCGGCAGCACCACGCGCTCGCCAGCGGCCATGGCCGCCTGCAGGCAGTTGGAGTCGTCCGGCTCAACGCCGATCACCTTGATTTCCGGGCGCAGGTACTTCACGTAGGCGGCAATGCCGGCGATCAGGCCACCACCACCGACCGGCACGAAGATCGCGTCCAGCTGGCCAGGGTGTTGGCGGAGAATTTCCATGGCCACGGTGCCCTGGCCGGCGATGGTGTGCGGGTCGTCATAGGGGTGGATATAGACGAAGCCCTTCTCGTCGACCAGTTTCAGCGAATAGGCCAGCGCTTCAGGGAACGAGTCGCCGTGCAGCACCACCTTGCCGCCCCGCGAACGCACGCCTTCGACCTTGATCTCCGGGGTGGTCTTGGGCATCACGATGGTGGCCTTGATACCCAGCTCGCGGGCCGCCAGGGCCACACCCTGGGCATGGTTGCCGGCCGAGGCGGTGACCACGCCACGGGCCAGTTCTTCAGGGCTCAGTTGCGCCAGCTTGTTGTACGCCCCGCGGATCTTGAAGGAAAACACCGGCTGCAGGTCTTCGCGCTTGAGCAGAATCTGGTTGCCCAGCCGCTTGCTCAGCTGTGGGGCGCTCTGCAACGGGGTTTCGACAGCGACGTCGTAGACGCGCGAGGTGAGGATCTTCTTGACGTACTGTTCGAGCATCGGGAAAGCATCACTGGCCGCGGGACAAGGGCTGCGAGTCTACCCCAGCGCTACGTCGGGCGACCACAGCAAAGCCGCCCAAGCCGTTATACTAGGCAACTTTGAAACCGCCCTGCCCCTTTCGGAGCCCGCATGACCCAGGACCAACTCAAACAGGCCGTCGCCCAGGCCGCTGTCGACTTCATTCTGCCCAAGCTGGATGAAAAGAGCGTCGTCGGCGTCGGAACCGGTTCGACCGCCAACTGCTTCATCGACGCCCTGGCAAAGCACAAGACCGCCTTCGACGGCGCGGTCGCCAGCTCCGAGGCCACGGCCCAGCGCCTGAAGGGCCATGGCATCCCGGTGTATGAGCTGAACAGCGTCAGCGAGCTTGAGTTCTACATCGACGGCGCCGACGAAAGCGACGCGCACCTGAACCTGATCAAGGGCGGCGGCGCGGCGCTGACCCGCGAGAAAATCGTCGCGGCCGTGGCCAAGACCTTCATCTGCATCGCCGATGCCAGCAAGCTGGTACCGGTGCTGGGCGCCTTCCCGCTGCCGGTCGAAGTGATCCCGATGGCCCGCAGCCACGTGGCGCGCCAGCTGGTCAAGCTGGGCGGCGACCCGGTGTACCGTGAAGGCGTGGTGACCGACAACGGCAACGTGATCCTCGACGTGCACAACCTGCAGATCACCAACCCGGTGGAGCTGGAAGCGCAGATCAACGCCATCGTCGGCGTTGTGACCAACGGCCTGTTCGCGGCGCGCCCGGCCGACCTGCTGCTGCTGGGCACCTCCGAAGGCGTGAAGAGCCTCAAGGCCGAGTGATGCCATCACCGGCAAGCCGGCCCCTACAGCGCACAACCCTGTGGGAGCCGGCTTGCCGGCGATAGGGCCGCAAAGCCCAGTCAATCCTCCGGCTGCTTGAACACATAGAACAGGTTCGGCTCACTGACCAGGTAGATGGTCCCCGCCTCGTCCATCGCAATCCCTTCCGCCTGCGGCACCGTCTCCTTCAGCCCCTGGAACCCCTTGCGCAACGACAAGGTACTCAGCGGCCTGCCCTGAACATCCAGCTCCAGCACCAGCCGCGACTCATCCGACAGCGCCAGCAAGTGCCCACTGCGCTCATCGAACTGCAGGCTGGAAAGATCACGCACGAACAAACGCGAATCACGCTTGCGGTCCTGCACCACGTGCACCGCGTAAGGCTGCTCGAGGTTCTCGTGGGGGAAGCCCAGCACCTCGTAGATCAGCATCGGGTCACGCTCCTTGGCCACGAACAGGCGCTTGCCTGCAGAGTCGTAGGCCAGGCCTTCGAAACCCTTGTTACCGTTCAGGCCAATGCCCAGGGACAGCTGCTCGGCATCGCCGGCATCGAGAAACGGCGTGTCGTCTTCGACGCGCACCCGGATCAAGCGCTGCTGGCGCTCATCGGTAATCACGTAGCTGTTGGGGCCGATGTACTCCACGGCTTCCGGGTCGCCGAAGCCGGTCAACGGAATGCGCCGCAGGATGCGGCCATCGAGGGACAGCTCGATCAGCTCGGAGCGGGCGTTGGTCACCGTGAACAGGGTCTTGCGGTCGGGGTCGTAGGTCAGCGCCGAAAGGTCATCATCAAGCCCCTCGACAGGCTGCGCCTCGACCACCACCCGGTAGCGGTCCAGGCCCATGCTTTGCTCAGCCGGCTGCCACCAGGTTTTGAGGTTGAACCAGGTGCGCTCGAACAGGCGAAACTCCTGCCCGGCCAGGCCCAGTAGCAGCAACCCGGCAATGACAAGAAGCAATGGCAGACGAACATAACGACGCATAAAGGCAGACTCGGCTCAGGGGGTGGCGAATCTAACCATGGGTGTCTGAAGTAAAGCTTAATCCCGGCGTCGGAATGATCTGAAGCTATTGTGGGTTCTTTTTGAAGCGATAGAAGAGCGCCGGTTCGCTGACCATGTACAGGTTGCCCTGGTCGTCCATGGTCACCCCTTCGGCCCGCGGGATGGTGTCCTTGAGGCCGTTGAAGCCACCCAACAGGGTCATGAAGCTGACCTGCTGGCCTTGCTCGTCGAGCTCCAGCAGCATGTTGGAGTCGGCCGACAGCACCAGCAGATGCCCCGTGCGCGGGTCGACGGAAAGCGCCGAGAGGTTGCGCAGGTCAAGCTCGTCGCTTTCCAGGGCCTGCTTGTCACCCTTGAGCGGGGTGCGCCCGTCGGTCGCCCAGGTGTACAGCTTCGGCGGCCGTTCCTGGCCGATCACCAGGCGCTGGCGCATCGGGTCCCAGGCGATGCCTTCGTAACCCTTGTTGCTCTTGGGCGACGGGCCCAGGTCGTGGCTCTGGAAATCGGCATGGTTGAGCGATTTGGTTTGCCCATCCACCTTGACCACGGTCAGGTCATGCAGGCGTTCATCGGTAATGGCCAGCTGGCCATCTTCGAGCACGGCGACGCCTTCGGGGTTGTTCCAGCCCACCAGGGGGATCTGGCGCAGCACATCGCCTTCCAGGCTGAGCTCGACCAGGAACGGGTTCTTGCCCATCACGGCGAACAAGGTGCGGGTCTGGGGGTTGAACGCCACGTCCGAGGCTTCGTCATCGTCCATGCCCGGCAGCGGTTTGGCATCGATATCGACCTGGTAGTCCGGCAGCCACACGCTTTCGCTGCGCTCGGCGCTGCTTTCGAAGCCTTCCTTGACCCATAGCACCCCGCGGTCATCCCAGTGCATGGCCATCGACAGGCCATAGCCGATCACCGCAGCCACGGCCAGGGCGAATGGCCAGCGCCGGTAGAAGCGGCGTTTTGGCTTGGGGGTCGAGGATGCGCTGGAAGAAGAGGCCATGCAGGGGTTCCTGGTGAAATGGGCGAAGATTCGCGCATTATCCGGATGGGTTGTGAAAAATCGGTAAACCGCGTTGCTTGCGCGCTCACTGTGGGAGCCGGCCTGCCGGCGATGAGGCCCTGAATGGTTTGCAGATGCCCTATCGCCGGCAAGCCGGCTCCCACATATAAGAGAAGGTGCTCAGTAAAGGCTCAGAGCACCCGGCTCTCGAAGCGGCTCACACCCGGCAGCTCCAGCACCAGCTCATCGCCCACATTGAACGGGCCAACGCCAGCCGGCGTGCCGGTGAGGATCACATCCCCCGCCTGCAGCGAGAAATGCCGGGCCATGTACTGGATCATCGGCACGATCGGGTTGAGCATCATGGCGCTGTTGCCATCCTGGCGCACTTCGCCGTTGACGGTCAGGCGCACCGGGATATCGGTTACATCTTCAAAGGCCGCGGCGGAAACGAACGGCGGCAGCACGCAAGCGCCGTCGAAGCTCTTGGCCAGTTCCCAGGGCAGGCCCTTCTCCTTGAGCTTGGCCTGCACGTCGCGCAGGGTCAGGTCCAACGCCGGGGCATAACCGGAAATGGCGTCCAGCACCTCCTCCTCAGAGGCATGGGTGGACAGCGACTTGCCCAGCAGCACGGCAATTTCCGCCTCGTAGTGCACCGAGCCACGCTCGGTCGGGATCTTGAAGCCACCTTCCAGCGGCACCACGCAGCTACCCGGCTTGATGAACAGCAGCGGCTCGCTGGGGATGGGGTTGTCCAGTTCCTTGGCGTGCTCGGCGTAGTTGCGGCCGATGCACACCACCTTGCCCAGCGGGAAGTGGATGCGCGTGCCGTCTACGTACTGGTGCTGGTAACTCATGGCCGACTCCTAGGCTGCTGCTTTTTATTCGGGAGCGAAGATCTTACCCGGATTCATGATGCCGTTAGGGTCGAACACGGCCTTTATTGCCTTCATGCAGGCAATTTCATCAGGCGAGCGGCTGTACCCCAGGTAGTCGCGCTTGGTCATGCCTACGCCATGCTCGGCGGAGATCGAGCCGTTGTAGCGCTGCACGATCTCGAACACCCATTTGTTGACCTTGGTGCACGAGGCAAAGAAGTCATCCTTGCTCATGTGCTCGGGCTTGAGGATGTTCAGGTGCAGGTTGCCGTCGCCGATATGGCCGTACCAGACCACCTCGTAGTGCGGGTAGTGCTCGCTGACGATGGCATCGATGTCGCGCAGGAACGCCGGCACCTTGGAAACGGTGACGGAAATGTCGTTCTTGTAGGGTGTCCAGTGGGAAATGGTTTCCGACAAGTATTCGCGCAGCTTCCACAGGTTCTTGAGCTGGGTTTCGCTCTGGCTCATCACCCCGTCCAGCACCCAGCCTTGTTCCACGCAGTGCTCGAAGGTGGCCAGCGCCTCGTCGGCCACCGATTCGGTGCTGGCCTCGAACTCCAGCAGGGCATAGAACGGGCAGTCGGTGGCGAACGGCGCCGGTACATCGCCCCGCGCCAGGATCTTGGCCAGGCCCTTGTCGGAAAAGAACTCGAACGCGGTAAGGTCGAGCTTGCCCTGGAAGGCATGCAGCACCGGCATGATCGAATCGAAGTCCGGCGTGCCCAGCACCATCGCGGTAAGGTTGCGCGGAGCGCGGTCCAGGCGCATGGTCGCCTCGACCACGAAGCCCAGCGTGCCTTCGGCGCCGATGAACAACTGGCGCAGGTCGTAGCCGGTGGCGTTCTTGATCAGGTCCTTGTTCAGCTCGAGCAGCTCGCCCTTGCCGGTGACCACCTTCAGCCCCGCCACCCAGTTGCGGGTCATGCCGTAGCGGATCACCTTGATGCCGCCGGCGTTGGTGCCGATGTTGCCGCCAACCTGGCTGGAGCCGCTGGAGGCGAAATCCACCGGGTAATAAAGGCCCTGCTCCTCGGCAAACGCCTGCAGCTGGCGGGTAATGACCCCTGGCTGGCAGACCACGGTGCGGTCGAAGGCGTTGAAGTCGAGAATCTGGTTCATGTAGTCGAACGAGACCACCACCTCGCCATTGGCCGCCACGGCCCCGGCCGACAGCCCGGTGCGGCCGCCCGACGGCACCAGGGCCACATGATGGCGATTGGCCCAGCCGACGATCGCCTGCACCTGCTCCACGGTCCTGGGGAACACGATGGCCGAGGGCGCGGGCGGATAATGCTTGGTCCAGTCCTTGCCGTAGGCCTCCAGGGAAGCCGGGTCGGTGAGGACCTTGCCCGGGTCGACAAGGGTCATCAGTTCATCAATTACCGCCGGGTGAGTCATCGCTGGAACTCTCGACTTATTCATAGTCACCCTGAGCACTCTTCACCTGTCGGGATAAGCTCAGATTGTGTCGCGTATGCTAGCATAGCCCTCCCGCTGTTCATGCTAAGGCCGCCGCTGCGCCTAGCATCACCCCTCGCCATTTTTTCTCCGGGATACAGGTTTACGCAGATGAGCAAGACTTCTCTCGACAAGAGCAAGATCAGGTTCCTTCTTCTTGAAGGTGTGCACCAGAACGCGGTCGATACCCTCAAGGCTGCCGGCTACACCAACATCGAATACCTCACTGGTTCGTTGCCGGAAGCCGAGCTGAAGGAAAAGATCGCCGATGCCCACTTCATCGGCATCCGCTCGCGCACCCAACTGACTGAAGAGATCTTCGACTGCGCCAAGAAACTGGTCGCCGTCGGCTGCTTCTGCATCGGCACCAACCAGGTCGACCTGGAAGCTGCCCGCGCCCGCGGTATCGCCGTGTTCAACGCGCCGTACTCCAACACCCGTTCGGTCGCCGAACTGGTGCTGGCCGAAGCCATCCTGCTGCTGCGCGGCATCCCCGAGAAAAACGCCTCCTGCCACCGTGGCGGCTGGATCAAGAGCGCGGCCAACTCCTTCGAAATCCGTGGCAAGAAGCTGGGTATCGTCGGTTACGGCTCGATCGGCACGCAGCTGTCGGTACTGGCCGAGAGCCTGGGCATGCAGGTCTACTTCTACGACCCGCTGACCAAGCTGCCGCTGGGCAACGCCGTGCAAGTCACCAGCCTGCACGAGCTGCTGGGCCTGGCCGACATCGTGTCGCTGCACGTGCCTGAGCTGCCATCCACCCAGTGGATGATCGGCGAGAAGGAAATCCGCGCGATGAAGAAGGGCTCGATCCTGATCAACGCCGCCCGCGGCACCGTGGTCGAGCTGGACCACCTGGCCGCCGCGATCAAGGACAAGCACCTGATCGGCGCCGCCATCGACGTGTTCCCGGTCGAGCCGCGCTCCAACGACGAAGAGTTCGAAAGCCCGCTGCGTGGCCTGGACAACGTGATCCTGACCCCGCACATCGGTGGTTCCACCGCCGAAGCCCAGGCCAACATCGGCCTGGAAGTGGCCGAGAAGCTGGTCAAGTACAGCGACAACGGTACCTCCGTATCGTCGGTCAACTTCCCGGAAGTGGCGCTGCCGGCCCACCCAGGCAAGCACCGCCTGCTGCACATCCACGAAAACATCCCGGGCGTGCTCAGCGAGATCAACAAGGTCTTCGCCGAGAACGGCATCAACATCTCCGGTCAGTTCCTGCAGACCAACGAGAAAGTGGGTTACGTGGTAATCGACGTCGACGCCGAGTACTCCGACCTGGCGCAAGAGAA
>NZ_DJTF01000122.1:0-4343 GCF_002438125.1 Pseudomonas sp. UBA6315 | reverse complement strand
AGGTATTTCCGAAGCATTCGCCGGGCGTTGCGTGGAAGCGACGGGCGGGCAGAGGTGCAGCGAAAAGAATCGGGTAAGCAGGTGAAATACCGCGCTTGTCGTTTTTTTTCGGTCTTCTCTACACGGCGCTGGTGGCGATTCCAGGCAATTCGGTAAACTGGCGAAAACCCCGTAGGACGGCCTCGCGTCCTGCAGAATTGCGTTGGTCAGGGACCGGCTAAGGGCCTGGTGCCGCTGGCCTGCCGCTTTTGGCGGCGTTCGCGACTATAGCAGTAATGATTAAGTGCTTCAATTCCATAAAAAATTGTTATGATCCCGCAATGACGACCAATACCCCTCCGACTTCCGGCGTAAAGCTGATCGAAGTCGCGCCGGAGCTTGCCGGCCAACGTATCGACAATTTCCTCATCACGGCGCTCAAGGGCGTGCCCAAGACGCTGGTGTACCGCATCCTGCGCAAGGGCGAGGTGCGGGTCAACAAGGGCCGCGTCAAACCTGAGTACAAGCTGCAGGCCGGCGACGTCGTGCGCGTACCGCCGGTCCGTTTGCCCGAGCGTGACGAGCCGGCGCCGGTCGCCCAGGGGCTGCTGCAGCGCCTGGAAGCGGCCATCGTCTACGAAGACAAGGCGCTGATCGTGATGAACAAGCCTGCCGGCATCGCCGTGCATGGCGGCAGCGGCCTGAGCTTCGGCGTGATCGAGGCGCTGCGCCAGCTGCGCCCGGACGCCAAGGAGCTGGAGCTGGTGCACCGCCTGGACCGCGATACCTCGGGCCTGCTGATGATCGCCAAGAAGCGCAGCATGCTGCGCCACCTGCATGCTGCCCTGCGCGGCGATGGTGTCGACAAGCGCTACATGGCGCTGGTGCGCGGCCATTGGCCGACCTCCAAGAAGCAGGTCAATGCGCCGTTGCTCAAGAGCAACCTGCGCTCGGGCGAGCGCATGGTCGAGGTGAACGAGGAGGGCAAGGAGGCCTTGACCCTGTTCCGCGTGCTGCGCCGCTTCGGCGAGTTCGCCACCATCGTCGAGGCGCGGCCGATCACCGGGCGTACCCACCAGATTCGCGTACATACCCTGCACGCCGGGCACATGATTGCCGGTGACAGCAAGTACGGTGACGAAGACTTCAGCCGAGAAATTCGCGACCTGGGCGGCAAGCGCCTGTTCCTGCATGCCTACGCCCTGACCGTGCCGCTGCCCGATGGCGGTGAGCTCAAGCTGGAGGCGCCGGTGGATGAGGTCTGGGCGAAAACCGTGGAGCGCCTGAGTGCGTCGTGATCTATGAGCAAGGCGTATGAGCTGCTGATCTTCGATTGGGACGGCACCCTGGCCGATTCCATCGGCCGCATCGTCGAATCGATGAATGCGGCCGCCGACCGCGCCGGTGAGGCGCAAAGTGACGAGCAGGCGGTCAAGGGCATCATCGGGCTGGCGCTGGACGAGGCCATTTCGACGCTGTATCCGCACCTTGAGCCTGTGCAGGTGCAACGTTTTCGCCAGCACTACGCCGACATCTACATGGCGCTCGACCAGCAGCCTTCGCCGCTGTTCGAAGGTGTGGTCGAATCGCTGGATGCCTTCCGGGCCGAAGGCTATCGTCTGGCGGTGGCGACCGGCAAGGCGCGCCGTGGCCTGGATCGGGTGCTCAAGGCCAATGGCTGGGAGCAGTTCTTCGACATCACCCGCGCCGCCGACGAAACCCGCGGCAAGCCGCACCCCTTGATGCTCGAGGAGATTCTCGGCCATTGCGGTGTCGAAGCCGGGCGTGCGTTGATGGTCGGTGATTCGGCGTTCGACCTGCAGATGGCCAGCAATGCCGGCATGCACTCGGTGGCCGTGGGCTACGGCGCCATGCCGCTGCAGGCGCTGGCCGAATTCGGCCCGCAAGTGTGCATCGATCATTTCTCCCAGCTGCGCGAGTGGCTGGCAGGTAGCAGGTAATTCCAATTCCAAGGTAGGTGAGCATGGCTGACGAGTGGAAAGCACCAGAATCCGAGCCTGACGAGCGCGAAGAGCGCAAAAGCTGGCAGTTGTTGGAGAAGACGCTTCTGGCGGGTGTCCAGGAGCAGCGCCGAGCGCGGCGTTGGGGGATCTTCTTCAAGCTGCTGACCTTCGTTTACCTGTTCGGCCTGCTTGCGCTGTTCTTGCCGTTCATGGATATGGACAAGGCCGCGTCGCGCAGCGGCAGCCATACGGCATTGGTGGAAGTGCGCGGGGTGATCGCCGACCAGGAGGCCGCCAGTGCCGACAACCTGGTCAAGAGCCTGCGCGAGGCCTTCAAGGATCCCAAGACCAAAGCGGTGATCATGCGCATCAACAGCCCGGGTGGCAGCCCGGTGCAGGCCGGTTACGTGTATGACGAGATCCGCCGCCTGCGCGCTGAATACCCGGATACCAAGTTGTATGCGGTGATCACCGACCTGGGGGCTTCCGGTGCTTACTACATCGCCAGCGCAGCCGATGAGATCTATGCCGACAAGGCCAGCCTGGTTGGCTCCATTGGCGTGACGGCGGCCGGTTATGGCTTTGTGGGCTCGATGGAGAAGCTGGGTGTCGAGCGGCGTACCTACACCGCAGGCGAGCACAAGGCCTTCCTCGACCCGTTCTCGCCGGAGAAGCCCGAGGAGCGGGCGTTCTGGCAGGGCGTGCTGAATACCACGCACCAGCAGTTCATTGCCATGGTCAAGCAAGGCCGCGGTGATCGCCTGAAAGACAAGGAGCATCCGGAGCTGTTCAGTGGCCTGGTGTGGTCGGGCGAGCAGGCCAAGGCGCTTGGCCTAGTGGACGGCTTGGGCAGTGCCAGCTATGTGGCGCGTGAGATCGTTGGCGAGAAAGAGCTGGTGGACTTCACTGTCCAGGAATCGCCGTTCGACCGCTTCTCCAAGCGCATCGGCGCCAGCGTGGCTGAGCGCCTGGCCATGTGGATGGGCTTCCAGGGGCCTGTTCTGCGCTGATCAGTTCCGGCCTCATCGCCGGCAAGCCGGCTCCCACAACGAGCTGTGGGAGCCGGCTTGCCGGCGATGAGGGCGACGCATTCCCTCAGGGGATCACCACCCCTTCGTTGCTCAGCATATCCACCAGCCGAATCAGCGGCAGCCCGATCAGGCTGGTCGCATCGCACCCGTGGGTGCTCTGGAACAGGCTCACCCCCAATCCCTCCGCCTTGAAGCTGCCCGCGCAATCCAGCGGCTGCTCCGCCGTCACGTAGCGCTCCACGCGCGCCCGGTCCAATTCCCGCATGGTCACGGTGAATGGCACGCAATCGATCTGGCAATGCCCCGTGGCGGTGTTCAGCAGCGCAACGCCGGTAAGGAAGGTCACCTGTTGCCCGCTCGCCTCCAGAAGTTGCTCGCAGGCGCGCTCGAAGGTGTGTGGCTTGCCGAGGATCTGTTCGCCCAGCACGGCAACCTGGTCGGAGCCGATGATCAAGTGCCCAGGGTGGCTGGCGGCAAGTGCTTCGGCTTTCTGCCTGGCCAGGCGCTGCACCAGCGCCGCGGCGGGTTCGTCATCCAGGCGCCGCTCGTCTAGATCGGGGCTTGCCCAGGTGAAGGGCAGGCGTAGGCGCGCAAGCAGTTCGCGGCGATAGGCAGAGCTGGAAGCCAGCAACAGAGGCAGCATGGTAGACTCCTGGTCAGTTGTCCCCGATTCTAACATGCGAGATGCCGCCGAATTTCCTTTGACAGGGGCGGGGGGCATCCCTAGAATGCTGCGCCTATGTTGAATGACCCGATTCCACCTCACGTTGACCCGCGCAAATTAGCCGATCGTGGCGTAACCCTTAACGGTTCGCTGCAACTCGCTGATTTGGAAAGACTCTGCGACCCGCTTTCCGACAATGTCGGTACGGTGCAGGCGAAGTTCGATTTTGAACGAGATGAACAGCACGTGGTGGTTATCCACAGCGAGCTGGACGTCGAAGTCAAAATGGTTTGCCAGCGTTGTCTTGAGCTGGTCACCCTGCCGATCCATAGCGAATGTACATACGCTGTGGTGAAGGAGGGTGCGAATACCCAGTCGTTGCCGAAAGGCTATGACGTGCTGGAACTGGGCGAAGATCCTTTGGATCTGCAGGCCTTGATCGAGGAGGAGCTTCTGCTCGCCTTGCCCATCGTGCCTGCTCATCATCCGGAAGAATGCCAGCAGCCGGCGGGCGCAGACGAGCCCGACTCGAGCAAGGACGAGGTATCGCGGTCCAACCCGTTCAGTGTTTTGGCGCAGTTAAAGCGTGACCCAAACGTTTAGGAGTTAATCAATTATGGCTGTTCAGCAGAACAAAAAATCCCGCTCTGCCCGTGACATGCGCCGTTCGCACGACGCTCTGTCGGAAAACGCGCTGTCGGTAGA
>NZ_DJTF01000124.1:15096-17774 GCF_002438125.1 Pseudomonas sp. UBA6315 | reverse complement strand
TCGTCAGCACCGGGTGGTGCCAGACGCCGCGATGGTAATTGACGCCCTGCCTGCCATTACTGCGGAAGGCACGGACCAAGCCTGATACAGGTGCATCGCCAACGGGCGCGACCACGATCAGAAAGGGGTTGCCGAGCAGCGGGATGAAAGCCTGGCTGCCCAGCGGATGGCGCTCCAGCATGCGCACGGTCAGCGGCATGTCCTGCGCGTCGGCGCGGAAGATGCTGATGATGGCGTTGTCTTCAGGCTCGGCGGTCTCGACCGTGGCGAGCTTGTGAAAGCGCATGGTCGAGCCGTTGTTGATCATGAAGTGGTCGCTGCCATCGGTTTCGATCACGTCTCCGAAAGGGGCGAAGGCTTCTTTGGTCAGGGGCTCGATCATCAGGGTGCGCATGCGGTTATCTCTTCTATTGTTCGTTTTCTGTTTGGGTTCGGCTGTTGCTTACAGCTGCAGCAGGCGGAACAGGGCGATCAGGTTGATCTGCGCCAGGGCTTCCTTGAATTCGGCATCGGCGTCGTTGTGGATGCGTTTTTCGAAGGCGGCGAGGATCTGGTGCCGGTTGCTGCCCTTGACCGCCATGATGAACGGGAACTGGAACTTGGCCTTGTAGGCGTCGTTCAGTTCGGTGAAACGGGCGAACTCCTCGGCGGTGCACTGGTGGATACCGGCGCCGGCCTGCTCGTTGGTGCTCGATTCGGTCAGCTCGCCCTGGATCGCGGCCTTGCCGGCAAGGTCCGGGTGAGCGTTGATCAGCGCCAGTTGGTCGGCGTGGTTGGCGCTGAGCAGGATGTCGCTCATGCGCTGGTGCAGCGCCTCGATCTCGTCCAGCTCACCCAGCTGGCCCAGGTCATAGGCTTTTTCGGCGACCCACGGCGAGTGTTCGTAGATGTCGGCGAACACCTTGACGAAGGCGTCACGGCCCAGGGTGGATGGCTTGAGGGTCTTGAAGGCGGTCATCAGGCGTTCTCTTTCTTGTACGGATGGGTGGTGTGCCAGTGGCGGGCGATATCCGCGCGACGGGCGAACCAGACCTGCTCATGGCTCTTGGCGTAGTCGACGAAGCGTTTGAGCGCGGCCAGGCGCGCCGGGCGGCCGACCAGGCGGCAGTGCAGGCCGATGGAAAGCATTTTTGGCGACTCGGCACCCTCGGCGTAGAGCACGTCGAAGGCGTCCTTGAGGTACTGGAAGAACTGCTCGCCGCAGTTGAAGCCCTGGACCTGGGTGAAGCGCATGTCGTTGGTGTCCAGGGTGTAGGGGATCACCAGGTGCGGCTTGCCGGTCGGGTTGTTCGGCTCCCAGTAGGGCAGGTCGTCGTCGTAGGTGTCGCTGTCATACAGGAAACCGCCTTCTTCCATGACCAGGCGGCGAGTGTTCGGGCCGGTGCGGCCGGTGTACCAGCCCACCGGACGCTCGCCGGTCAGCTCGGTGAGGATGCGGATGGCCTCGAGCATGTGCTCGCGCTCCTGGGCCTCGTCCATGTTCTGGTAGTCGATCCAGCGGTAGCCGTGGCTGCAGATCTCGTGGCCGGCTTCGACCATGGCGCGGATCACGTCGGGGTGGCGCTGGGCGGCCATGGCCACGGCGAACACGGTCAGCGGTACGCCGCTGTCCTTGAACAGCTTGAGCAGGCGCCAGACGCCGGCGCGGCTGCCGTATTCGTACAGCGACTCCATGCTCATGTTGCGCTGGCCCTGCAGCGGCTGGGCGGCGACCATCTCGGAGAGGAAGGCTTCGGACTCTTTGTCACCGTGCAGGATGTTGCGCTCGCCGCCTTCTTCGTAATTGAGCACGAACGACAGCGCGATGCGCGCGTTGCCCGGCCATTGCGGGTGAGGTGGGTTGTTGCCGTAACCGATCAGGTCGCGAGGGTAGTCAGCGCTCACTGCAGTCTTCCTTCTTGTGTGTTGGTGCGGGGTGGGCGGGCCGCGTCGGTATGTCGCACCACCGGATGGGCTGATTGTATACAACTTCTGAAATCTTTTGTAAGCCTGTTTTTCCGCATTTCTTCCCTTTTGTCGCCTGAGAATCGGTTGCAAGAAACCTGCCTGATTGGTCAGCTAATGACAGATGGGTGTGCGCAGGGCTTGAATTTGCGACGCAAAGCCGTGAACAGAGGGGGGCGACGGATGGGCTCAAAAAATTGTGTACAATCTGCCGCTGAAATGTCTTAATAACGCCATTCCCGCCCATCGTCGGCCCTTTGCCGTGGCGATGGCTGTGTATTTTTTGCCCACAGATTGAACAAGAGGCGACAAGCAATGGGACGTTTGACCACACACGTACTGGATGCCGCTCACGGCTGCCCGGGCAGCTCGATCAAGGTCGAGCTGTATCGCGTCGAAGGCCAGCAACTGGAGCTGGTGAACACTGCCCTGACCAACAGCGATGGCCGTGTCGACGCCCCGCTGCTGCAGGGTGACGACTACCGTACTGGTGTCTACCAGCTGCAATTTAGCGCTGGCGCTTATTACCGTGCCCGCGGCGTACAGCTGCCGGACACGGCGTTTCTGGATGTTGTCGTGCTGCGCTTTGGCATCGACGAGAAGCAGGAGCACTACCATGTGCCGCTGCTGATCTCGCCGTATAGCTATTCGACCTATCGCGGAAGCTAGTTGGTCGCTAGAAGAATCTTCGTAGGTCCTTTGGCCCGCTCTCACACTGGCGGGCTTTTTTTATT
>NZ_DJTF01000124.1:0-14820 GCF_002438125.1 Pseudomonas sp. UBA6315 | reverse complement strand
TCGAATTCGCGTTCGCTGGCCTGCTGGGGCGCGCAGTATCCGGCCTGTTCGGTAGTCGGAATGAACTATAGAGCCTGCGAGCAGCCCGCCTGCGGAGTTGAAGACCACCCCGACCGATGCAGCCCCTGCCTGTTCATTGTTACCGTGTTGAATGGCGTCCTTTGCCACTTTGCCCCACTCGAAACTGGATCCGAAGAAAAGAGACGGTTCGCTCAAGCTCAATTTCTTGTGTGGGCTCTGGCTGGCGGACGCATCCTGAGAGCGGGTGATATAGCTGTCAGCCTTCCAGTCCGGAATGCTGTTATCCCCATGGCTCCCCAGGGCATCATTGATCAGCGCTGTGGCTTTTCCCCATTGTGAGGACGTGTCAACATTCTCGTGCAGGCGTTTGCGAGTGGGAGAGAACTGCTCAACTGGAATATCGCCGGGTGTGAATATATTGCTGAACGTGTTGACGATACCTTTGAAAAAGGGGCTCTTTCCTTCTGGGTCGGTCATGTTTATTGGGTCGCCCAGGCAATACGCATAGGGGTTCATTCCCCCTTTGTCGAAAGGGCTCAACGCATCGGGGCTGTGGAACCTCATGAGCCTTGGGCTGTACGCTCGATACCCGTTGCCTAACAGGTAAAGGCCGGTAAATGCCTCTTGAAACTCGCCATTGAAGCCCAGCTGGCTTTTGCGCAGCGTGCTATGGCCATAAGGGCTATAAGCGCGTGTGGGGAGGGCCGGATTGTGCATGGTCAGCCTCTTGGTGATAACGCCTGTGAGTGCTGAATGACTTGTATCAAGCCCCTCTATACCTTGCACCTGACAAAAATATCAGTCGCCCCTCGCCAAGCCTCTGCAAAAGTTGCCACATGAAAAAGGGCGCCGAAGCGCCCTTTGTATGTGCGGTCAAATTCAGAGGAACACGAACTTGGCAATGAAGATCGCGCACAGTACCCACAGGCTGGCCGAGATCTCTTTGTACTTGCCAGTACCCGCCTTCAACGCCACATAGCTGATGAAGCCCAGGGCAATACCATCGGCCACCGAGAAGGTCAGCGGCATCATGATGACCGTGACGATCGCCGGAATGCTGTCGGTGGCCTCATCCCAATGGATGTGCGCCATGCTGCCCATCATCAGCATGGCCACATAGATCAGCGCACCGGCAGTTGCGTAAGCCGGAATCATCCCCGCCAGCGGGGCGAAGAACATGGCGGCGATGAACAGGATGCCGACCACGACAGCGGTCAGGCCAGTGCGGCCACCCGCCGCGACACCTGCGGCACTCTCTACATAACTGGTGACCGGCGGCACGCCGACCACGGCGCCGAACACGCTGGAAGCACTGTCGGCCTTCAGCGCCCGCGACAGGTTCTCGATGCGCCCGTCCGGTGCCACCAGGTTGGCGCGCTGGGCCACGCCCATCAGGGTGCCGGCGGTGTCGAACATGTGCACGAACAGGAACGCCAGCACAACGCTGATCATGCTGACGTTGAACACACCCGCCACATCCATGGCCATCCAGGTCGGCGCCAGGCTTGGCGGCATCGACATCACCCCGCCGAATTTCACCAGGCCCAGGCCCCAGCCGGCCAGGGTCACGCCGATGATGCTGATGAGGATGGCGCCGAACACGCGCTTGTAGCTGAGGATGGCGATCAGCAGGAAGCACACCGCCGCCAGCAGTGGGCCGGGCTCATGCAGCGAGCCCAGCTTGATCAGGGTGGCCGGGCTGTCGACGATGATGCCCGCGGTCTTCAGGCCGATCAGCCCGAGAAACAATCCGACGCCGGCCCCCATGGCATGGCGCAGGCTGACTGGGATGCTGTTGAGCAGCCATTCGCGCACTTTCGACAAGGTCAGGAACATGAACAGCACGCCCGAGACGAACACCGCCCCCAGCGCGGTTTCCCAGTTGTAGCCCATGGTGCCGACCACGGTGTAGGTAAAGAAGGCGTTCAGCCCCATGCCCGGTGCCAGGCCCACCGGCCAGTTGGCGTACAGGCCCATCAGCAGGCAGCCGAGTGCGGCGGCGATGCAGGTGGCGACGAATGCCGCACCGTGATCGATGCCGGCGTCGGCCATGATGTTGGGGTTGACGAAGATGATGTAGGCCATGGTGATGAAGGTGGTCACCCCGGCGATCAACTCGGTGCGGACGGTACTGCCGTGTTGCTTGAGTTTGAAAATCCGTTCCAGCCAGCTCGTTTCGAGTGGTGGAGCGAGATCCAGCGTAGGTGCGTCGGATTTGCGGCTTTCCACAGCGAATACTCCTCAAGTCTTTCTTGTTGTTGTTGGAGCCAGTGACCTGCGCAATGCACTTGGTGGCTCCGCGAGGGAAGGCAGACGCCTGACACGCTTTGTTGACTCGCGGGTCAAGAAGTTGCCCGATGGATTATGCGTTTGTGTACAAAGAATGCAAATAATGTTTTATCTTTTGTGCGCAGAAACCGCCGTGCAACGGCTATATAGGTAAAAGCCCACCTGCAGAAACGGCTCAGCCTGTGTACAATGGCGCCATACTTTCCTTCGTGCCTCGAGAGCCCATGAACGAACAGCTGCAACCTCTGAAGAAACCTGCACGTGCCGGCAAGCCTGGCCGCAGCGGTACCCAGGACGACATCGTCTATGCGCATATCTTCGAGGCGATCCTCGAGCAGCGACTGGCGCCGGGCACCAAGTTGAGCGAGGAAGCGCTGGGCGAGATCTTTGGCGTCAGCCGCACCATCATCCGCCGCGCCTTGTCGCGCCTGGCCCATGAAAGCGTGGTGCTGCTGCGGCCCAACCGCGGTGCGGTGGTGGCCAGCCCAACGGTGGAGGAGGCGCGCCAGGTGTTCTTCTCGCGGCGCATGGTCGAGCGCGCCATCACCGAGCTGGCGGTGCAGCATGCCACCCTCGAGCAGCTCAATGAATTGCGCCACATGGTGCGTGAAGAACGCGACAGCTTCTCGCGCGGCGACCGCGGCGCCGGCATCCGGCTTTCCGGCGAGTTCCACCTCAAGCTCGCCGAGGCGGCGGGCAATGCTCCGCTGGTCAGCTTCCAGCGCAGCCTGGTCTCGCAGACCTCGCTGATCATCGCCCAGTACGAAAGCGGCAACCGCTCGCACTGCTCCTATGACGAGCACATGCAACTGATCGATGCCATCGAGGCGCGCGATGCCGAACAGGCCGTGAGCCTGATGATGCACCACATGGACCACATCGACAGCAAGCTCAACCTCGACGAGGAAAGCGCCTCGGACGATTTGCACGCGGTGTTCTCGCACCTGCTGAAAAAGCCCAAGGCGTCCGTCAAGGGTTGATCGTTTGCAGCGGGGGCCGCTTTGCGCCCCATCGCCGGCAAGCCGGCTCCCACAGAACTAGCGCATGTGGGAGCCGGCTTGCCGGCGATGGGGAGCAAAGCGGCCCCTTGCGTTGACTGGTTTTTCACCAAATCCCTGATAAATTTCTTATTGCAAACCCCTTTTCCAAGTAGTTGGGCTTGCGCAGTCCCTGCGTTCAACTACTTAGAGGAAAGGTCATGACGACGTCTTTAGGTGTGCGTATGGGTGCCGAGCTGGTCGGTACCTTCTGGTTGGTCCTGGGCGGTTGCGGCAGCGCAGTGCTCGCAGCCAGTTCCCCCCTCGGCATCGGCGTGCTCGGTGTCGCCTTCGCTTTCGGTCTCACGGTCCTGACCATGGCCTTCGCCATCGGCCACATCTCCGGCTGCCACCTCAACCCTGCCGTGTCGTTCGGGCTGGTGGTGGGTGGGCGTTTCCCGGCCAAGGAGTTGCTGCCCTACGTCATCGCCCAGGTGATCGGGGCCATTCTGGCGGCGGCGGTGATCTACTTCATCGCCAGCGGCAAGGCCGGCTTCGAGCTGTCCTCGGGCCTGGCTTCCAACGGCTATGCCGACCATTCGCCCGGCGGCTATTCGCTGGCGGCGGGGTTCGTCAGTGAAGTGGTGATGACCGCGATGTTCCTGGTGATCATCATGGGCGCCACCGATGCACGCGCACCGGCAGGCTTCGCCCCCATCGCCATCGGCCTGGGCCTGACACTGATCCACCTGATCTCGATCCCGGTGACCAATACCTCGGTCAACCCCGCGCGTAGCACGGGGCCGGCACTGTTCGTCGGTGGCTGGGCCTTGCAGCAGCTGTGGCTGTTCTGGCTGGCGCCGCTGATCGGGGCTGCGATCGGCGGCGCGCTGTATCGCGGCCTGGCAAAAGCCCCTTAGCGCTGGTGCACGCAACGGCCGGCGGCGTAGGTTTCACGCACCGTGCGGTCGTCGCCCAGGGTGGTGAGCACGAACAGGGTTTCCTCGATGCTGGCGGACTGCTGAATGCGGTAGTCCAACAGCGGCGTGGCCTTGTAGTCGAGCACCACGAAGTCGGCGTCGTTGCCAGGGCGCAGGCTGCCGATGCGGTCGTCCAGGCGCAGCGCCCGGGCGCCGCCGAGGGTGGCCAGGTACAGCGACTTGTAGGGGTGCAGGCGCACATCCTGCAGCTGCATCACCTTGTACGCCTCGTTCAGGGTGTTGAGCAGCGAGAAGCTGGTGCCGGCACCGACATCGGTACCCAGGCCCACGTTGACCTTGAACTTCTCCGCTTGCGGCAGGTTGAACAGGCCGCTGCCCAGGAACAGGTTGGAGGTCGGGCAGAAGGCGATGGCCGAGCCGGTTTCGGACAGGCGCTGGCACTCTTCGTCGCACAGGTGCACGCCATGGGCGAACACCGAGCGCTCGCCGAGCAGCTCGAAGTGGTCGTAGACGTCCAGGTAGCCTTTCTGCTCGGGGAACAGCGACTTGACCCAGTCGATTTCCTTGAGGTTCTCGGACAGGTGGGTGTGCAGGTACACGCCCGGGTGCTCCTTGAGCAACTGGCCGGCAACCGATAGCTGCTCCGGGGTGCTGGTGGGGGCGAAGCGTGGGGTTACCGCGTAGTGCAGGCGGCCCTTGCCGTGCCAGCGTTCGATCAGCGCCTTGCTCTGGGTGTAGCTGGTTTCGGCGGTGTCGGTAAGGTAGTCCGGGGCGTTGCGGTCCATCATCACCTTGCCGGCGATCAGGCGCAGGTCCAGGCGCTCGGCCTCTTCGAACAGGGCATTGACCGACTCGGGGTGCACGCTGCCGAACACCAGGGCGGTGGTGGTGCCGTTGCGCAGCAGCTCCTTGAGGAAGATCTTCGCTACCATGTCGGCATGGGCCTTGTCGGCGAACTGTTTTTCGCACGGGAAGGTGTAGGTGTTGAGCCAGTCCAGCAGCTGTTCGCCGTAGGAGCCGATCATGCCGGTCTGCGGGAAGTGGATGTGGGTGTCGATGAAGCCTGGGGTGATCAAGGCGTCCTGGTAATGCACCACTTCGATGTCGGCGTCCAGCGTCGGCAGCAGCTCGCTGGCGTGGCCGAGGGCGCTGATGCGGCCATCGTCGATCACCAGCAGGCCATCTTCGAAGTATTCATGGGAGGCGTCCAGGCCCACCTCGGCCGGGTCGGCGATGCTGTGCAGGATGGCGGCACGGTAGGCTTTGCGGGTCAGGGTCATAACACACTCGTCAAAGGGCTTGGCTGCGCCGGGAAGGCGGCAGCAGTTGGGCAATGGGGCCGGCATTCACACCAGCGTCGTGCTGGCCGAAGCAGGCGTTGTAGGTGGCAATGATTTCGGCGGCGATGGACACGGCGATCTCGATCGGCAGCTTGCCCTTGACCTCGGCCAGGCCCATCGGGCAGCGCATGCGCGCCATCAGGGCGTCATCGAAGCCGCGCTCGCGCAGGCGGTGCTCGAACTTGACCCGTTTGGTCTTCGAGCCGATCAGGCCGAACCAGGTGAAATCATTGCGCTTGAGGATGGCGGCGGTCAGCTCCAGGTCGAGCTGGTGGTTGTGGGTCATGACGATGCAGTAGCACCCGGCGGGCAGCTCGGCCACTTCGTCGACCGGCTCCTCGCTGACCACCTTGGTCACCCCGTTGGGGATGAGTTCGGGGAATTCCTGTTCGCGCGAATCGATCCAGCGCACCCGGCAGGGCAGCGCGGCGAGCAAGGGTACCAGAGCGCGGCCGACATGGCCCGCGCCGAATACGGCGATCTCCGCCTGCACCGCGGCCATCGGCTCGAACAGCAGCACGGTGGCGCCGCCGCAGCACTGGCCGAGGCTGGCGCCGAGGCTGAAGCGCTCAAGGTGCGGGGTGCTGCGGTGCTCCTCGAGCATCTGCCGGGCGATGTGCAGCGCCTTGTATTCCAGGTGGCCGCCGCCGATGGTGTCGTACAGCCCGGTGGCGCTGACGACCATCTTCGAGCCGGCGTTGCGTGGGGTCGAGCCGCGCTCCTCGATGATGGTCACCAGCACGCAGGCTTCGCCGCGGGACTGATGGTCGGCGAGGGCGTTGATCCATTGGTGCATGATGCAAATCCTCATGTTCAGGTGGCCTGTTCGGGCCCTATCGCCGGCAAGCCGGCTCCCACAAAATCAGTGCCGCTTGTGTGGGAGCCGGCTTGCCGGCGATAGGGCCCGAACAGGCGCCCAGCCAACCTCAGTGAGTCACGGTTTCCAGTTCTTGTTCGGCGCTTTGCTGCTGAGCTGCCGCCTGGCGCATCTGCTCGCACCCCCACAACACCCGCTCCGGCGTTGCCGGCGCGTCGATATCCGGCTGCACCTTGTAGTCGGCCATGCTGGCCACGGCATCCTTGATCGCACACCAGGCAGCGATGCCGAGCATGAACGGCGGCTCGCCCACGGCCTTGGAGTGGAACACCGTGTCTTCCGGGTTCTTGCGGTTTTCCACCAGCTTCACCCGCAAATCCAGCGGCATGTCGGCCACGGCCGGGATCTTGTAGCTGGCCGGGCCGTTGGTCATCAGCTTGCCCTTGGCGTTCCACACCAGTTCCTCGGTGGTCAGCCAGCCCATGCCCTGGATGAAGCCGCCTTCGACCTGGCCGATGTCGATGGCCGGGTTCAGCGAGTCACCCACATCGTGCAGGATGTCGGCGCGCAGCATCTTGTATTCGCCGGTCAGGGTATCGACCACCACCTCGACGCAGGCAGCGCCGAAGGCGAAGTAGTAGAACGGCCGGCCGCGCGCCTGGCTGCGGTCGTAGAAGATCTTCGGCGTGCGGTAGAAGCCGGTAGTGGACAGCGACACCTGGGCGAAGTAGGCCTGCTGCACCAGCTGCTCGAAGCTGACGATCTGGTCGCGCACGCGCACATGGCCATTGCGAAACTCCACGTCTTCCTCGGTCACCTGGTAGTGCCGCGCGGCGAACTCGGTGAGGCGCTTCTTGAGGATCTCGGCGGCATTCTGCGCCGCCTTGCCGTTCAGGTCGGCGCCGCTGGAGGCGGCGGTCGGCGAGGTGTTGGGCACCTTGTCGGTGTTGGTGGCGGTGATCTGGATGCGGCTGAAATCGACCTGGAAGATCTGCGCCACCACCTGCGCCACCTTGGTGTTCAGGCCCTGGCCCATTTCGGTGCCGCCGTGGTTCAGGTGGATGCTGCCGTCGGTATAGATATGAATCAGCGCACCGGCCTGGTTGAGGAAGGTGGCGGTGAACGAGATGCCGAACTTGACCGGGGTCAGCGCCAGGCCTTTCTTGAGCACCGGGCTGTTGGCGTTGAAGCGGCGGATCGACTCGCGGCGCTCGGCGTAGTCGCTGCTGGCCTCGAGCTCCGCGGTCATCTCTTCGAGCATGTTGTGCTCGACGGTCTGGTAGTAGTGGGTGACGTTGCGCTCGGTCTTGCCGTAGTAGTTGGCCTTGCGCACCGCCAGCGGGTCGCGGCCCAGGTGGCGGGCGATGTGGTCCATCACCTGCTCGATGGCGACCATCCCCTGCGGGCCGCCAAAGCCGCGGTAGGCGGTGTTGGAGGCAGTGTTGGTCTTGCAGCGGTGGCCATGCACGGTGGCATCGCCCAGGTAGTAGGCGTTGTCGGAGTGGAACATGGCGCGGTCGACGATCGAACCGGACAAGTCCGGCGAGTAACCGCAGTTGCCGGCCAGGTCGAAGTTGATGCCGTGCAGCCGGCCATTGTCATCGAAGCCCACGTCGTACTCGACGTAGAACGGGTGGCGCTTGCCGGTCATCATCATGTCTTCGACCCGCGGCAGGCGCATCTTGGTCGGCTGGCCGGTCAGGCGCGCAATCACCGCGCACAGGCAGGCCGGGCTTGCTGCCTGGGTTTCCTTGCCGCCGAAGCCACCGCCCATGCGGCGCATGTCCAGCACCACCTTGTTCATCGGCACGTCGAGCACTTCGGCGACCAGCTTCTGCACTTCGGTGGGGTTTTGCGTGGAGCAGAACACGATCATGCCGCCGTCTTCGGTGGGCATCACCGAGGAGATCTGCGTCTCCAGGTAGAAGTGCTCCTGGCCGCCGATGTGCAGGGTGCCCTGCAGGCGGTGCGGGGCGCCGGCCAGTGCGGTGGCCGAGTCGCCGCGCTGGTGGGTGTGGCTGTCGAGCACGAAGTGCTTCTTGCGAAACGCCTCGACCACATCCAGCACCGGCTCCAGGTCTTCGTACTCGACGATCGCGGCCATGGCGGCGCGGCGGGCGGTTTCCAGGTCACGGGCGGCCACGGCGAGCACCGGCTGGCCGAAGAACTCGACCTTGTCGATGGCCAGCAATGGGTCGCCGGCGACCACCGGGCCGATGTCCTTGAGGCCGGGGATGTCTTCATGGGTGATGGCGATGCGCACGCCTTCGAAGGCATAGCACGGCGTGGTGTCGATGCGCAGGATGCGCGCATGGGCGCGGTCGGCGGTGCGCGCATAGACGTGCAGCTGGTTGGGGAATTCCAGGCGGTCGTCGATGTACACCGCTTCGCCGGCCACGTGCTTGTCGGCGCTGTCGTGCTTGACGCTGCGCCCGACCCCGGTGGTCAGGTCCTGGCTGAACAATTCGGCCATCTCGGCCTGGCTCTTGACGGCGTGATGGTTAGACATAGTCGGTCACCCGGGTTTCGATGTGCGGCGTTTGCAGTTCGATGAAGTACTTGCGCAACAGGTTCTGCGCGGTCAGCAGGCGGTACTCCTTGCTGGCGCGAAAATCGCTGAGCGGGGTGAAGTCTTCGGCCAGGGCCTGGCAGGCGCGCTCGATGCTGGCCTGGTTCCACGGCTTGCCGCGCAGGGCGGCCTCGCAGGCGCGGGCACGCTTGGGGATCGCGGCCATGCCGCCGAAGGCAATGCGCACGCCACTGACCACACCCTGTTCGATGCTCAGGTTGAAGGCTGCGCACACTGCCGAGATGTCGTCGTCCAGGCGCTTGGAGACCTTGTAGGCGCGGAAGGTCCAGTCGTTGCTGGCGCGCGGCACGATGATCTTCTCGATGAACTCGCTGTCCTGGCTGGCGGTGATGCGGTAGTCGATGAAGTAGTCTTCCAGCGCCATGCTGCGCTGGCGGTCGCCTTGGCGCAGGACGATCTGCGCATCCAGGGCGATCAGCAAAGGTGGCGAATCGCCGATCGGCGAGGCATTGCCGATGTTGCCGCCCAGGGTGCCCTGGTTGCGGATCTGCAGCGAGGCGAAGCGGTGCAGCAGGTCGCCGAAGTCCGGGTATTCCTCGTTGAGCGCGCCGTAGCAGTCGGTGAGCGGGGTGGCGGCGCCGATTTCCAGGTGGCTGGCGGTCTTGTCGATGCGCTTGAGCTCGGCGACGTGGCCGACGTAGATCATCACCGGCAGGGTCTTGTGGAACTGGGTCACTTCCAGCGCCAGGTCGGTACCGCCGGCCAGCAGGCGGGCTTCAGGGTGCGAGCTGTACAGGTCGGCAAGGTCGGCCACGGTCAGCGGCACCAGGCAGCGCTTGTCGCCGCTGTTGAGTTCGCCGGTCTGGGTCGGGGTGATGGCCTTGAGGCGGCTGATGGTCTGCGCCTGCTGGGCATCGAACTGGTCGCGGCAGGGCAGGCGGCAGCTCTGCTCGGCGGCGTCGAGGATCGGCCGGTAGCCGGTGCAGCGGCACAGATTGCCGGCCAGGGCTTCCTGGGCCTGGTGCAGGTCGTGGCCCTGGCTGTTCTTCTGCAGGGCGAACAGCGACATCACGAAACCTGGGGTGCAGAAGCCGCATTGCGAGCCATGGCAGTCGGCCATGGCCTGTTGCACGCTGTGCAGCTGGCCCTGGTGCTTGAGCCCTTCGACGCTGATCAGTTGCTTGCCGTGCAGGGAGGAGACGAACGTCAGGCACGAGTTGAGGCTGCGGTAGCGCAGGCTGTCCTCGCCTTGTTCGTTCTGGGTGAGCTCGCCGACCACCACGGTGCAGGCGCCACAGTCGCCACTGGCGCAGCCCTCCTTGGTGCCGGGTTTGCCCAGGTGCTCGCGCAGGTACTGCAGCACCGTCATGTTCGGATCCAGGGCGTGCTCACTACGCAGCTCCTGGTTGACGAGAAACTGGATCACGGGGAAGGCCTCGCAATGGTTTTATTGTTGTTGAGCGGACAATAAGCAGACCTGACGAAGTGGTCAATATTTTTCTGACTTTCAAGTCAGGAAAATCCACATGTCGGCTCCCGACCGATCACACTGCCCATATTCAAAGCATAGATCGCGCCGGCCCGGTGACTGCCCGGCGGCCCAAATAAAGCGCCGTGCCCCTCTGCGCGAGCGCTGGGCAAGTGCGCTACAATCCGCCACTTGTGTCAGTTCAATGATTTTGAAGGAAAACCATGACGTTCAAGGCGCCGGACAGCCTCTCCGAGCAGATTGCCGATTACCTGGCCGAACGCATCATCCGTGGCGAACTTGCGCCGGGTGAGCGTATCCAGGAGCAGAAGGTCACCCAGGCTCTGAGTGTCAGCCGTGGCTCGGTGCGCGAAGCGCTGTTGATCCTCGAACGTCGCCATCTGGTGGCGATCCTGGCGCGTCGTGGTGCCCATGTGACCCGGCTCGACGAGCGCAGCGTGCGCAGCCTGTGCGCGCTGATGGGGGAGTTCTACATCCTGCTGGGCAACGCCGTTGCACAAAAATGGCGCAGCGATGCCGACCTGCGCCCGTTCCTGGAGATCCAGCAGCGCCTGCAGCAGGCGCGCGAGCAGCAGGACATCAAGGCATTCGTGGGCGAAAGCTTCGCGGTGATGCGCGCCGCCTACCCGTTCGCCGACAACCCCTACCTGCAGGAAACCGTGGAAAACCTGCAGCCGGCCATGAGCCGCGCCTACTACCTGGCCCTGGACCAGCGCCAGGCCAGCATGCTCGACTACCTGGACCTGTTCGCCCGCCTGCTCGACGCCGTGGTCGCCCGCGACCTGCCGCGCATCCGCGAGGTACTCACCGCCTATTGCCAGCGCAGTTGCGAGCTGGTGCTGGCGGCGCTGGCCCGAGGCTGATCGATGCGCCTGAAGTGCATTCGCCTGGCCGGGTTCAAGTCGTTCGTCGACCCCACCACGGTCAACTTTCCCAGCAACATGGCGGCCGTGGTAGGCCCCAACGGCTGTGGCAAGTCCAACATCATCGATGCGGTGCGCTGGGTGATGGGCGAAAGTTCGGCGAAGAACCTGCGCGGCGAGTCGATGACCGACGTCATCTTCAACGGCTCCACCAGCCGCAAGCCGGTCAGCCAGGCCAGCATCGAGCTGATCTTCGACAACAGCGAAACCACGCTGCTGGGCGAGTACGCGGCCTACGCCGAGATCTCCATCCGCCGCAAGGTCACCCGCGACGGGCAGAACACCTACTACCTCAACGGCACCAAGTGCCGGCGCCGTGATATCACCGATATCTTCCTCGGCACCGGGCTGGGCCCGCGCAGCTACTCGATCATCGAGCAGGGCATGATCTCCAAGCTGATCGAGGCCAAGCCCGAGGAGCTGCGCAACTTCATCGAGGAGGCGGCCGGCATCTCCAAGTACAAGGAGCGCCGCCGCGAGACCGAGAGCCGCATCCGCCGCACCCAGGAGAACCTGGCGCGCCTGACCGACCTGCGCGAAGAGCTGGAGCGCCAGCTCGAACGCCTGCACCGCCAGGCCCAGGCGGCCGAGAAGTACCGCGAATACAAGGCCCAGGAACGCCAGCTCAAGGCGCGCCTGGCGGCCCTGCGCTGGCGCGACCTGGACGAGCGGGTGCGCCAGCGCGAGGCGGTGATCGGTGACCAGGGGGTGGCCTTCGAGGCGCTGGTGGCCGAGCAGCGCAACGCCGACGCCAGCATCGAGCACCTGCGCGACGGCCACCATGAGTTGTCCGAACGCTTCAACCAGGTGCAGGGCCGCTTCTACTCGGTGGCCGGCGATATCGCTCGGGTCGAACAGAGCATCCAGCATGGCCAGCAGCGCCTGCGCCAGCTGCAGGACGACCTCAAGGAAGCCGAGCGCACGCGCCAGGAAACCGAGTCGCACCTGGGCCATGACCGCACCCTGCTGGCCACCCTGGGCGAAGAGCTGGCGATGCTCGAGCCGGAGCAGGAACTGACCCTGGCCGCCGCCGAGGAGGCCGCCGCCGCCCTCGAAGAGGCCGAGCTGGGCATGCACGGCTGGCAGGAGCAATGGGACAGCTTCAACACCCGCTCCGCCGAGCCGCGGCGCCAGGCCGAGGTGCAGCAGGCACGCCTGCAGCAGCTGGAGGCCAGCCTGGAACGCCAGGCCGAGCGCCAGCGCAAGATGGCCGAGGAGCGCGACCAGCTGGGCGCCGACCCGCAGGATGCGGCGATGCTCGAGCTTGCCGAACAGCTTGCCAGCAGTGAAATGTCGCTCGAAGCGCTGCAGCTTTCGGAAGGGCAGGTGATCGAGCAGCTGGAGGGCGTGCGCGAGGCGCTGCAGCAGGCCACCCAGGCCCAGCAGCAACAGCAGGGCGAGCTGCAGCGCCTGGGTGGCCGCCTGGCCTCCCTGGAAGCCCTGCAGCAGGCCGCCCTGGAGCCGGGTGCAGGTGCTGGCGACTGGCTGCGCGGGCAAGGCCTGGAGCAGCGGCCACGCCTGGCTGAAGGGCTGCGCGTGGCGCCGGGCTGGGAGCTGGCGGTGGAAACCGTGCTGGGCGCCGACTTGCAGGCGGTGCTGGTCGATGAGTTCGCCAGCCTGGATTTCAGCGCCTTGGAGCAAGGCGAATTGCGCCTGCTGCTGGCGACCGACGCAGCGCCTTGCCAGCCCGGTAGCCTGCTCGACAAGGTCGAAGGGCGCACTGACCTGGCGCCTTGGCTGGGCCAGGTCCGGCCGGTCGAAGACCTGGCCCAGGCCTTGGCCCAGCGCGCCTCGCTGGGTGAAGGGCAGAGCCTGGTCAGCCGCGATGGCTATTGGGTTGGCCGGCATTTTTTGCGCGTCAGCCGGGGCGGCGAAGCCCAAGGTGGGGTGCTGGCCCGTGGCCAGGAAATCGAGCGCCTGGGCCAGGAGCAGCTGGAGCAGGAGGCTGCGCTGGAGCAGCTTGAAGAGCAGCTGCAAGTGCTGCGCGAGCAGCAGCTTGGCCTTGAGGAGCAGCGTGAAGCGCTGCGCCGCCGCACCCAGGAAGAAAACCGCCTGCATGGCGAACTGAATGCCAGCCTCAGCGCCGGCCGCGCCCGCGCCGAACAGGTCGAATTGCGCCGCCGCCGCCTGCAGGAAGAATTGAGCGAACTGCAGGAACAGCGCGCACTGGAGCAGGAGCAGCTGGGCGAGTCGCGCCTGCTGCTGCAGGAAGCCCTCGAGCTGATGGCCCAGGACACCGAGCAGCGCGAGCAGTTGATGGCCCGCCGCGATACCTTGCGCGAAGGCCTCGACCGCATTCGTCAACAGGCGCGCCAGCACAAGGACCACGGCCATCAGTTGGCCGTGCGCCTGGGCTCGTTGCGTGCCCAGCATGATTCCACGCGCCAGGCCCTGGAGCGCCTGGAGCAGCAGGCCGCGCGCCTGGGCGAGCGCCAGCAGCAGTTGAACCTGAACCTGGAAGAGGGCGAGGCACCGCAGGAAGAGCTGCGCCTGAAGCTCGAAGAGCTACTTGAGCGGCGCATGAGCGTCGACGAGGAGATGCGCCAGGCCCGCCTGCACATGGACGAGGCCGACCGCGCCCTGCGCGACGCCGAGAAGCGCCGCACCCAGGCCGAGCAACAAGCCCAGTTGCTGCGTGGCCAGCTGGAACAGCTGCGCCTTGAATGCCAGGGCCTGGATGTGCGCCGCAAGACCTTGCAGGAACAATTGCTCGCCGACGGCTACGATTTGCAGGGCGTGCTCGCCACTGTCGAGGCTGATGCCAGCGAGCAGGGCACCGAGCAGGAGCTGGAGCAGATCGAGGCGCGCATCCAGCGCCTGGGCGCGATCAACCTGGCGGCCATCGAAGAGTACGAGCAGCAGTCCGAGCGCAAGCGCTACCTGGACGCCCAGGACGCCGACCTGGTCGAGGCGCTGGAGACGCTGGAGAACGTGATTCGCAAGATCGACAAGGAAACCCGCAACCGCTTCAAGGATACCTTTGATCAGATAAATGCCGGATTACAGGCACTTTTCCCAAAAGTTTTCGGTGGTGGCAGCGCTTATCTGGAACTGACGGGCGAAGATCTACTCGATACAGGGGTGACGATCATGGCGCGCCCGCCGGGCAAGAAGAACAGCACCATCCATTTGCTGTCCGGCGGCGAGAAGGCACTGACCGCATTGGCGCTGGTGTTTGCCATCTTCAAGTTGAACCCCGCACCGTTCTGCATGCTCGACGAGGTCGATGCGCCGCTGGACGATGCCAACGTCGGGCGGTACGCCCGGCTGGTCAAGGAAATGAGTGAAAGCGTGCAGTTCATCTACATCACCCATAACAAGATTGCCATGGAGATGGCGGACCAGTTGATGGGCGTGACCATGCACGAACCGGGTTGCTCACGTCTTGTTGCAGTTGATGTGGAGGAGGCGCTGGCCATGGTAGACGCCTGATTAGCGAAGATGGGTCGCATTCTGTAGGTAAATGCTACATGTCATGTGCGACAGACGGTGT
>NZ_DJTF01000201.1:0-20974 GCF_002438125.1 Pseudomonas sp. UBA6315 | reverse complement strand
GGCAGTAGCGGCGGGCGAGGGCGAGCAGGGCAGTGGAAGCGGGGGAGGCGTCGATGGCGATCAGGACGGGGGTGGGCATGTGGGGGCCTTCTTGAAGCAGGTTGAATGGTTGCCAGTACCGGCCCTATCGCCGGCAAGCCGGCTCCCACAGGAAAAACCACAGGCAGTGGCGTTCTGTGGGAGCTGGCTTGCCAGCGATAGGGCCGGCAGCCTTTCCATAAAATCGTTGCAGCCCCAATGCCCCCTATCCCCCATTTCGTCCAGCGCGTCATCGAACTGCTCAAACGCTACCCCGGCGTCATCGCCCTCGGCGGTTTTCTCTCTGGCATCGGCAGCTTCATCCTGGTCGACCGCCAGGCCGGCCTGGCCAGCTGGGTCGCCATTCTGTTGCTGGTCAGCTGGGTCTGGCTGATGCTGGAGAACGCCCTCACCGGCCTGTTCGCCCGCACCTTCAAACGCGAGATCCCACAACCGCTGCTGCGCTACGCGACGCAGATGATCCACCAGGAAAGCCTGTTCTTCGTCTTGCCGTTCTTCTTCATCACCACCACCTGGAACAGCCTGCAGCTGGTGTTCACCGGCCTGCTCGGCGCTGCCGGGCTGGTGTCGATCATCGACCCGCTGTACTACAAGTGGCTGGCGCCACGGCGCTGGCTGTTCATGGCGTTTCACACCCTGACACTGTTCGCGGCGCTGCTGACCGCGCTGCCGATCATCCTGCACCTGACCACCGCGCAAAGCTTCAAGCTGGCGTTGATCGCGGCGATGGCGCTGTCGTTCCCCAGCCTGATCAGCAGCTTCCCGATCAGTACCTGGCGCCGTGGCGTGGCCCTGGTGCTGGTGACCCTGGCCGTGGGCGGCGGTGGCTGGCTGCTGCGCTCGTGGGTGCCGCCGGCGACCTTGTGGATGACCGAGGTGGCGGTCAGCACCGAAGTGCTCAATCGCCAGCCCGGCGAGTCGCTGGAAGAAATCGCCGCCAGCCGCATCCGCAGCGCCGGCCTGTATGCCTATACCGCCATCAACGCACCGCGCGGGCTCAACGAGCGCATCTACCACGTGTGGCAGAAGGACGGCCAGGAGGTCGACCGCATTGCCCTGGATATCCACGGCGGGCGCAAGGAAGGCTACCGGGCCTGGACTCACAAGCAGAACTTCCCGCCCAACCCGGTGGGCAAGTGGCAGGTGCGGGTGCTGACCGAGGATGGCCAGGTGATCGGCGTGCTGCGCTTCAAGGTGGTCGACGACGCCCCGGCGGGCTGATGCAAAAGGGCTGCTTTGCAGCCCCATCGCCGGCAAGCCGGCTCCCACAGGCAAGGGCAGTGAGGTCCCTGTGGGAGCCGGCTTGCCGGCGATAGGGCCAAGACAGGCACGCTGCGCTATGATCAGCCTCTACGCCCCTGCGGGCTGTCAGATGCATGGAGCCTATGACCACTCCCAGCGCCACCCTGGACACCAGCTGCCAACCGGCCTGCCTGCGTATCGCCGGTGACTGGACCCTGGCCCACTACGCCAGCCTCAGGCGCGACAGCGAGCAGCTGCGCACGCAAGCCACAGGCGACGCCATCGCCGACCTCAGCCAACTGGGCCGCCTGGACACCGCCGGGGCCGCGCTGCTGGCCGAGCTGCTCGGCACCGAGCGCCTGAACCACTGCACCAACGACCTGCCCGAAGCCAGCCGCGCCCTGCTCAAGACCGTCTACACCTCGGTGCAGGACTATTGCATCCCGGTCAAGGCGCCCGAACGCAACGTGCTGCTGCAACTGCTGGAGCGCATCGGCTGCGCGGTCGGCACGCTCTGGCAAGACAGCATGCAACTGCTCGGCTTCGTTGGCCTGATCCTCGAAACCCTGCTGCGCCGGCTGTTCCAGCCCCACCGCTGGCGCGTCACCCCGGTGGTCGCGCACATCGAGCAGACCGGCCTCGACGCCGCCCCCATCGTCGCCTTGCTGACCTTTCTGGTGGGCGCGGTGGTGGCCTTTCTCGGCGCCACGGTGCTGGCCGCTTTCGGCGCGACCATCTTCACCGTCGACCTGGTGGCCTTCTCGTTCCTGCGCGAATTCGCCGTGCTGCTGACCGCCATCCTCATGGCCGGGCGCACCGCCAGCTCCTTCACCGCGCAGATCGGCTCGATGAAGGCCAACGAAGAAATCGACGCCATCCGCACCCTGGGCCTGAACCCCATCGAGCTGCTGGTGGTGCCGCGGGTGCTGGCACTGCTGATTTCGCTGCCGCTTTTGACCTTCGTGGCGATGATCTGCGGCATCGTCGGCGGCGCGGTGGTGTGCGCCCTGACCCTGGATATTTCACCGGCGATGTTCCTTTCGCTGCTGCAGAGCGACATCGGCGTGCAGCACTTTCTGGTCGGCCTGGCCAAGGCCCCGTTCTTCGCCTTCCTGATCGCCGCCATCGGCTGCCTGGAAGGCTTCAAGGTCAGCGGCAGCGCCGAGTCGGTCGGCGCCCATACCACCTCCAGCGTGGTGCAATCGATTTTCGTGGTCATCGTGCTGGATGCCGTGGCCGCGCTGTTCTGCATGGAGATGGGCTGGTGACGGGCCAACAAGCGGTGATCGAGGCGCGTGGCATCTGCAACCGCTTCGGCAGCCAGGTCGTGCACGAGCACCTGGACCTGGACCTGTACCGTGGCGAAATCCTCGCCGTGGTCGGTGGCTCGGGCAGCGGCAAGTCGGTGCTGCTGCGCAGCATCATCGGCCTGCGCCGGCCCAACGAGGGGCTGATCAAGGTGTTCGGCGAAGACCTGGCGAGCCTGGGCGAGGAGCAACGTTCGCTGGTCGAGCGGCGCTTTGGCGTACTGTTTCAGAAGGGCGCGCTGTTCTCCTCGCTGACCGTCACCGAGAACGTGGCCCTGCCGCTGATCGAGCATGCCGGGTTGTCGCGCGACGATGCCGAGCACCTGGCCGGGGTCAAGCTGGCCCTGGCCGGCCTGCCGCTGTCGGCTGCCGACAAGTACCCGTCGTCGCTGTCCGGCGGCATGATCAAGCGCGCCGCACTGGCTCGGGCGCTGGCCCTGGACCCGGACATCCTGTTCCTCGACGAACCTACCGCCGGCCTCGACCCGATCGGCGCCGCCGCCTTCGACCAGTTGATCCTGACCTTGCGCGATGCCCTGGGCCTGAGCGTGTTCCTCATCACCCACGACCTGGACACCCTCTACACCATCACCGACCGCGTCGCCGTGCTGTCGCAGAAAAAAGTGCTGGTCGCCGGCCCCCTGGCCGAGGTCGAGCAAACCAACGACCCGTGGATTCACGAATACTTTCACGGCCCACGCGGGCGCGCTGCCGAACAGGCCGCCGCCAGCGCCGGGCAGGAGCGCTGAACGATGGAAACCCGAGCTCATCACGTTCTCATCGGCCTGGTCACCGTGGTGGTGGTGGTCGGTGCCATGCTGTTCGGCCTGTGGCTGACCAAGTCCAGTGTCGACGACGCCTTCAAGGACTACGAAGTGGTCTTCAACGAGGCCGTCTCGGGCCTGTCGCGCGGCAGCCCGGTGCAGTACAACGGCATCAAGGTGGGCGATGTCACCAGCCTGCGCCTGGACCCCAAGGACCCGCGCCGGGTGCTGGCGCGGGTGCGCCTGAGCGGCGACACCCCGGTGAAGGAAGACACCCAGGCCAAGCTGACCCTGGCCGGGGTCACCGGCAACTCGTTCATCCAGCTCAGCGGCGGCACCCCGCAAAGCCCGGAGCTCAAGAGCAAGGATGGGCACCTGCCGGTGATCGTCGCCTCGCCCTCGCCGATCTCGCGCCTGCTCAATGACAGCAGCGACCTGGTGACCAACATCAACCTGCTGCTGCACAACGCCAACCTGATGTTCTCCGAGAGCAATATCGAGCGCCTGAGCAACACCCTGGCCAACCTCGAGCAAACCACCGGCGCCTTCGCCAACCAGAAGGGCGGCATTGGCGCGGCCATCGAGCAACTGGCCCAGGTCGGCAAGCAGGCCAATGCCACCCTGGCCGAAACCCAGGCGCTGATGCGCAACGCCAACGGCCTGCTCGGCAACGAGGGCAAGCAGGCCATCGGCAGCGCCGAGCAGGCCATGCAGTCACTGGCGCAAAGCACGGCAACCATCAACAGCCTGCTGCAGGACAACCGCCAGTCGATCGACGACGGCGCGCAAGGGCTGAACCAGCTGACCCCCGCCATCCGCGAGCTGCGCGAGACGCTCAATTCGCTCAAGGGCATTTCCCGGCGCCTGGAGGCCGACCCGAGCGGCTACCTGCTCGGCCGCGACAACAACAAGGAGTTCCAGCCATGAATCCGTCGCTGCGCCTGCTGGCCCTGGCGGCCACCCTGAGCCTGGCCGCCGCCTGCTCGATCCTGCCGCAGCCGGCGCCGGTGGACATGTACCGCCTGCCGGTCAACCAGGCCAGCCGCAACGCAGCGCCGCTGGACTGGTCGCTGCGCCTGAACAAGCCGCTGGCCAGCGAAGCACTGGCCGGCCCGCGCATCGCGGTGGTGCCCGAGGGTGACGTGATCAGCAACTACAAAGGCGCGCGCTGGAGCGACCCGGTGCCCTTGCTGGTGCGCAACCGCCTGCTCGATGGGTTCCAGCGCGACGGCCGGGTGCAGCGCCTGAGCGCCGACGACAGCAACCTGCAGGCCGACTACGAACTGGTGGGCGAGCTGCAGGCGTTCCAGAGCGAGTACCGCTCAGGCGGCGCGGTGGAAGTGGTGGTCCGCTATGACGCGCGCCTGGTCCAGGGGCGCAGCCAGCGCATTCTCGCCAGCAAGCGCTTCGAAGTGCACCAGCCGCTGGCCGACCGCCAGGTGGCCGCGGTGGTGGCGGGCTTTGGCGCGGCCAGCGACAGGCTGGCCGGGCAGGTCATCGACTGGACCGTGGCCCAGGGAACCCAGGCTCAGGCGAAGAACCAGTAGCAGATGAAGATGGCCGCGATCACGCCCGACAACTCGGCCAGCAAGGCGCAGCCCACGGCGTGGCGCACCCGCTGGATACCCACCGCGCCGAAGTACACCGCCAGCACGTAGAAGGTGGTTTCGGTACTGCCCTGGATGGTCGCCGCCACCAGCGCCGGGAAGCTGTCGACACCGTGGGTCTGCATGGTCTCGATCAGCATCGCCCGGGCGGCGCTGCCGGAGAACGGCTTGACCAGCGCCGTCGGCAGGCCTTCGACGAAACGGGTGTCCATGCCTAGCCAGTTGACCGCGTGGCGAATGCCATCCAGCAGCAGCTCCAGCGCCCCGGAGGCACGCAGCACGCCCACCGCCACCAGCATCGCCACCAGGTAGGGCAACAGGCTCTTGGCCACGTCGAAGCCTTCCTTGGCGCCGTCCACGAACGCTTCGTAGACCTTCACCCGTTTCAGCGCGCCGATCACCAGGAACAGCACGATCACACCGAACAGCGTGAGGTTGCCGAGGATCGACGACAGGCTGGCCAGCGCCGCCGCCGACAGGGTGCCGAGAAAGGCCATGAAACCGCCCAGCAGCAGCGCGCCCGGGATCATG
Source organism: Pseudomonas sp. UBA6315 (assembly GCF_002438125.1). Taxonomy (NCBI): domain Bacteria; kingdom Pseudomonadati; phylum Pseudomonadota; class Gammaproteobacteria; order Pseudomonadales; family Pseudomonadaceae; genus Pseudomonas; species Pseudomonas sp. UBA6315. Next base: position 15,484 of record NZ_DJTF01000201.1, on the reverse strand, counting down.
TAGGCGAGCACCACCGGGTCCCACAGGCGCAGGCGCTGCATCACCGCCACCGACAGCAGGCCGACCAGGGTCGACACGCTGGTGGCCAGCAGGATGGGCAGGAACACCAGGGTGGGGTCGGTGGCGCCTTGCTGCGCCCGGTACATGAAGATGGTCACCGGCAGCAGGGTCAGCGACGAGGCGTTGAGCACCAGGAACAGGATCTGCGCGTTGCTTGCCGTGGTGCTGCTGGGGTTGAGCTCCTGCAGCGCACGCATGGCCTTGAGGCCGATCGGCGTGGCGGCGTTGTCCAGGCCCAGGCCGTTGGCGGCGAAGTTCATGGTGATCAGGCCCAGGGCCGGGTGGCCGGGCGGCACCTCGGGCATCAACCGGGCGAACAGCGGGCCGAGTACCTTGGCCAGCCATTCGACGATGCCGGCCTGTTCGGCGATCTTCAGAAAGCCCAGCCACAGGGTCAGGGTGCCGAACAGCAGGACCATCACCTCCACCGACAGCTTGGCCATGGCGAAGATGCTCTCGACCATCGCGGCGAAGATGCCGGCGTTGCCGCCGACCAGCCATTGGGCCAGGGCGGAGACGGCCGCCACCAGGAAAAAGCCGAGCCAAAGGCCGTTTAGCATCCGTGAGTCCCCCTGAAAAATGCCTGAATGATAACGGAGATTACCGGCGAGGGCTGCGCCCTCGATTCGCGGGGCAAGCCCGCTCCCACAAAGGTTCGACAGGCAAAGAACACCCTGTGGGAGCGGGCTTGTCCCGCGAATAGGCCCTTACAGACAACAAAAAACCCCGACAGATCGGGGTTTCTTGTTCAACAGGTCAGCTTCAGCGCTTGGCGTGCTCGCCTACCGCTGCAGTTTCCTGCTTGTCGGCCATCAGCGAGGCATAGTACTGCTCGCCCTTGGCCGCGTCGTACATGCCTTCCCAACGGGCGATCACCAGGGCCGCCAGGGCGTTGCCGATCACGTTCAAAGCGGTACGCGCCATGTCCATGATGCGGTCGACACCGGCAATGAAGGCCAGGCCTTCCAGCGGGATGCCCACGCTGCCCAGGGTGGCCAGCAGTACCACGAAGGACACGCCCGGCACGCCGGCGATGCCTTTGGAGGTGACCATCAGGGTCAGCACCAGCAGCAGCTGCTGGCTCCAGGACAGGTCGATGCCGTAGAGCTGGGCGATGAAGATGGCCGCGATGCTCTGGTACAGGGTCGAACCGTCGAGGTTGAACGAGTAGCCGGTCGGTACCACGAACGAGCAGATCGACTTCGGCGCACCGTACTTCTCCATCTTCTCGATCACGCGCGGCAGCACGGTCTCGGAGCTGGAGGTGGAGTAGGCGAGGATCAGCTCATCTTTCATGATGCGCATGATCTTGATCACCGAGAAGCCGAACAGGCGCGCCACCAGGCCCAGCACCATGAAGGCGAAGAAGGCGATGGCGAAGTACACCAGCAGCACCAGCTTGGCCAGCGGCAGCAGCGAGCTGAAGCCGAAGTTGGCGACCGTCACGGCGATCAGGGCGAACACGCCGATCGGGGCGTAGTTCATGATCATGTGGGTGACCTTGAACATGGTCTCCGACACGCCCTGGAAGGTACGCACCAGCGGCTCGCGCAGGTCTGCCTGCAGGCTGGAGAGGCCCAGGCCGAACAGCACCGAGAAGAAGATGATCGGCAGCATTTCGCCACGCATCAGCGCCGCGAAGATGTTCGACGGGATCAGGTTGAGCAGGGTCTCGATGAACGCATGCTCATGCTGCACCTCGGCCGCGGTGGCCTGGTACTTGGAGATGTCCACGGTACCCAGGGTGCTCATGTCGATGCCGGCGCCCGGGTGGAACACGTTGGCCAACACCAGGCCGACGACGATGGCGATGGTGGTCACCACCTCGAAGTAGATGATGGTCTTCAGGCCGATACTGCCCAGTTTCTTCGCGTCGCCAACCCCGGCGATGCCCACGATCAGCGACGAAATCACGATCGGGACGACGATCATCTTGATCAGGCGAATGAAGATGTCACCGGCAGGCTGGAGAACGTTGCTGATCCACCATGCCTTTTCCGCACTGAAGTGGTTCAGCAGCGCGCCGATTGCAACGCCCAGGACCAGACCGATGACGATCTGCCAGGCGAGGCTCAGTTTTGCCTTCTTCATGTCTTTACCCTTTGTTCTAGTGGTCACGGGCACCGACCGGAAAAGCGCGTAACAGAGCCGTTGGCAACGTCACGGGCAGCATGCAGCTTCCGTCCGGAGACCCCATGTAGGGATACCGCGAGCGAGCGACTGAGCGCTCGGGCCAGCGAAAAGGCGGCAACTATTGCGATGGGAAAGGATGAAATCTAATGCCGGAAGCGTATACCCCATACCGATTATGCATACTGATCTGCGTCAAAATGAGGCACTCGCAAGCCCTTGATTTATAACGTTCGGATTCCCGAACAAGTCCAAAGCGCCATTTTTAGGCATATATGGCAGGGCGGAATGGGTGGCAGAGATGGCTTGTTCGACAATCCGAATGGCGTAAATGCCGCTTGCGCGGGCACTCGATTGGACGAAAAAAAATTGATGTACGGTCAAGACAAAATGTGTCCTGACAGCAAATTCTTGAAAGGAGGATGGAAAGATGGACATGGCGCCTCGGAAGCCAGGCCTCAATAGTGTGGGATCACCCACACCTGACCTGAAGCTTCCGATTCTGCCTTTTCCTGACCCGGCCCAATCCTGGAGGCACTCCCTGTACCCCTAGGCCACTCCGATCCTGCAACAATCAGAACAGCCCGGCCCCTTGGTCATGTGTCGCCCCTCCTCGGGGCGGCGCATCATAGAAGCGAGAACGATAAAAAGGTTCCGCTTCTATTACATGACAGCGCGCGACCGCTGGTCAGTAACGCTCAATACCACTTCGGATCGCGCTTGAGTTGCTCCTGCAGCATGGCCTTCATGCCGTCGTCCGGCTTGCCCAGCCAGCGGTACTGGGCGTGGCGGGTCGGCGACTTGTCGCTGGGCAGGCCTTCGGGTACTTCCACGAGCATCCCGTAGGCATCGTCCTTGTCCCAGCTGAAAGCCACGATCAGGCGCTTGTAGGTGCAGTTGTCCTGGGACTCGCAGAGCGGGCCGACCAGGTACTTGTCGCCATCTTCGGTGACTGCCGACATCTGCTCCTGGGCGCTGCCGGTGAGGTTGATCACCCACTCGGGCAGGCGCTCCTCGCCTTTGATCGTGTGCTGCCAGGTTTCCCGGTATTCGGGGTCCGAGCCGAGCAACTGGTCGACCCGGACCTGGCCGTCATTGGCCGCCATGGCCCCTGCGCTAGCGCCCAACAGCAGGGCGGTAGCCAGGGCGGTACGTAGCATCCTGCTCATCGTCAACCTCGATTGCGTCCAAAGAAGAAGGAGGCTACGAACAGGACCAGGAAGACAATGAACAGGATCTTCGCGATACCCGTGGCGGCGCCAGCGATACCACCGAAGCCCAGTACGGCAGCGACAATGGCGATGATGAGGAAAGTGATAGCCCAGCTCAGCATGATGCTTCTCCTTTCTTTTTTGAGATCAGTCCGGCCTTGCCGTCAGAACACCCAGCGTTCTTGCGGCACGACATTTTCAACGGTGGCCGGCGAGGTATTGGCAGTCGGCAGCGGTTGGGCTGCCTTCACCAAGGTATTGGCACGTGTTGCCTGCATATGGGTCAGCAGTGCGGTCTGCGCAGCGACCTGATCGGCCAGCCGGGCGGTTTGCACGCTGTAGTAGAAGAGGCCGGCGGCCAAGGTCAGCAGCATCGCCATCCCAAGTAACAGGACCTGGCGCAGGGGGAGTGCGACATTTTGCGAGCGGTTGACGTGTTGGCGGTTCATGCCGGTTCTCCTGCTGTAATTTTTCTTCAAACCTGAAGGGGTAATTGCAGCCTGCGTGCCAGCCATTTACATCAAATAAAATCCTTTAAAATCATGTAGTTACGTAATTTCCGCATAGCACCTGAGGACGTATCCTGCACGATGACCGATTTGGCGTCGTGCGAATTGCACGATTCAACCCTCGACCTTGGTAGCCACTTTCAGCAGGTCGGCATCCACACCGCGCACGCCGATGATCTGCCGGGCGATCTCTACGGCGATGGTTTTCTGCTCGCTGCTGACCACCTCGCCAGACAGCCGCACCATGCCTTCTTCACTGGCCACCTTGATGTTCAGGCCGTCCAGGTTGCGGCTGAAACGGAAGCTGCTCTGGATCTTGTCGACCACCCAGCCATCACTGGGCTGCGGCCCCGTGGGGGCATCGACCGGGGTTTCGCGGGCCTTGGCCATGGCCACGGTATCCAGGCTCACCAGGTTGTTGACCAGGTGCACGCCATCGGTGGTGCGTGCCAGCACACCGGCCAGCTCCTTGGCTTCGGTGCTGTCGACCTTGCCGCGCAAGGTCACCACGCCCTCGCTGCTCTGCACCTTAATGGCGGCCTTTTCGGTGATCCGGCTCCACAGCAGCCGCGCGCGGATGACCGCGGCCAAGGTGGCATCGCTCAAGCGCTGGGCGTAGGCCCGTGACTCCAGCGGCCGCTCGACCAGTTGGGCGTTGACCCGCAGCTGGTTGTCGACCTGCTCGATGCCACGGGTGGCCAACGCGACCTGCTCGGCCAGGTGGCGCTCGACCTCATTCTCCACCTCGCCCGACAGGCGCGCCGTCGGCCCCTCGACCGCCACCTGGATACGAAACGGGTTGAGCATCTGGTTCAGGGAAAGCGCCGTTTGCAACGAGCCCTCCAGGCGCGCGTCCTTGACCGGGTCGGCCATGGCAGTGGTGCAAATGGACAGGAGGCCGACCGTCAATGCGGCCGTTCGGATGGAAAAGGGCATGGTTGCACTCCTTTTGTGGGCAAAATCCATAAATCGTCGCAACCAATGTGCCATCGCCAAGCTCTAACAAAATCATCGAGATATCGGGGCTTGCGGGGGCTGTTTGGCCATTGGCTAGCATGCAAAGGACAGAATCCTTCAGAATTGACCATGCAACTTGCCCGATTTTCCCCACACTAATTGAAGACCTACCCTAAGGAGCTCAGGAAAATGGAATCCGCCCAGGACAACCAAGGCCGCATTCTGCTGGTGGACGACGAGTCCGCGATCCTGCGCACCTTCCGCTACTGCCTGGAAGACGAAGGCTACAGCGTGGCCACCGCCAACAGTGCGGCGCAGGCCGAAGCCTTGTTGCAGCGCCAGGTGTTCGACCTGTGCTTCCTCGACCTGCGCCTGGGCGAGGACAACGGCCTGGATGTACTGGCGCAGATGCGCGTCCAGGCGCCCTGGATGCGCGTGGTGATCGTTACCGCGCATTCGGCGATCGACACCGCGGTCGACGCCATCCAGGCCGGCGCCGCCGATTACCTGGTCAAGCCTTGCAGCCCCGACCAGCTGCGCCTGGCCACGGCCAAGCAGCTGGAAGTGCGCCAGCTGTCGGCGCACCTGGAAGCCCTCGAAGGCGAGGTGCGCAAACCCAAGGACGGCCTCGACTCGCACAGCCCGGCGATGATGGCGGTGCTGGAAACCGCCCGGCAGGTGGCCACCACCGATGCCAACATCCTCATTCTCGGCGAGTCGGGTACCGGTAAGGGCGAACTGGCCCGGGCCATCCATGGCTGGAGCAAGCGCGCGCGCAAAGCCTGCGTGACCATCAACTGCCCGTCGCTCAATGCCGAGCTGATGGAAAGCGAACTGTTCGGCCATACCCGCGGCGCCTTCACCGGCGCCAGCGAGAGCACCCTTGGCCGGGTCAGCCAGGCCGACGGCGGCACGCTGTTCCTCGATGAAATCGGCGACTTCCCGCTGGCGTTGCAGCCCAAACTGCTGCGTTTCATCCAGGACAAGGAGTACGAGCGGGTCGGTGACCCGGTGACCCGCCGCGCCGATGTGCGCATCCTCGCGGCGACCAACCTGAACCTCGAGGAAATGGTGCGCGAAAGCCGCTTCCGCGAAGACCTGCTGTATCGCCTCAACGTCATCACCCTGCACCTGCCGCCCCTGCGCGAGCGCAGCGAAGACATCCTGACCCTGGCCGACCGCTTCCTCGCCCGCTTCGTCAAGGAGTACTCGCGCCCGGCCCGAGGCTTCAGCGACGAGGCCCGCGCCGCGCTGCTCAACTACCGCTGGCCGGGCAACATCCGCGAGCTGCGCAACGTGATCGAGCGGGCCAGCATCATCTGCCCGCAGGAGCGGGTCGAAATCAGCCACCTGGGCATGGGCGAGCAGCCCGCCAGCAATGCCCCACGCGTGGGCGCTGCGCTGAGCCTGGATGAGCTGGAGCGCGCCCACATCGGCGCGGTGCTGGCGGCCAGCGATACCCTCGACCAGGCGGCCAAGACCTTGGGCATCGACGCCTCGACCCTCTATCGCAAACGCAAGCAGTACAACTTATGAGATGGCCGATGAAGCTGCGCACGCGGCTTTTCCTGAGCATTTCGGCACTGGTCACGGTGGCCTTGCTGGGCTTGCTGCTGGGCCTGGTGAGCGTGCTGCAGATGGCCACGATGCAGCAGCAGTCGGTGCGCGATACTACTCAGGCGCTGGAAACCGGCCTGAAGCTGCGCCAGAACCTGGGTGAGCAGCTGACCCTGATGCTCGATCAGGACACGGCCCCGCAAAGCCTGCAAACCTTGCAGCAGAACTTCCAGAGCCTGCTTCACCAAGGGCTGGAGCAAGGGGGCGAGCGCACCGGTTTCAGCAAGGCCAGCAGCAACTACCAGGCCTTTCTCCAGGCCTACCGCGACAGCCCGGCGCCGGCCGTCAGCCTGGGCGTCGACCAACCACTGGGCGCCGCCTTCAACCAGGTCCGCACCGACCTGATCGATTCCCACAAGCAGGCCCTCGACCAGATTACCCGCAGCGAGGAAATCAGCCGCGACCGGGCTATGCTGGTCAGCGGTGTGCTCGGCCTGATGGGCCTGGTGGTGCTGGTGCTGGGCTTCATTACCGCGCACAACATCGCCCGGCGCTTCGGCCAGCCGATCGAAGCCCTGGCCAAGGCGGCCGACCAGCTCGGCCAGGGCAACTTCGATGTCACCCTGCCGGTGACCCAGGCCGTCGAGCTCAACCAGCTGACGCGGCGCTTCGGCCTGATGGCCGATGCCCTGCGCAAGCACCAGGCAACAAATGTCGATGAACTGCTGGCCGGCCAGCAGCGCCTGCAGGCGGTGCTCGACAGCATCGACGACGGCTTGCTGATCATCGACCGGCAAGGGCGCCTGGAACACCTCAACCCGGTTGCCCAGCGTCAGCTTGGCTGGAGCGACAGCCGTGTCGGCACCGGCCTGGCCCAGGCCCTGCAGCGCCCGGAGCTGGAGCAGCAGCTGCGCCAGGTGCTGCGTGGCGGCAACCTGGACCGGCCGCCGGACGACTTGAGCATCGAGGTCGATGAAGAATCGCGCCTGCTGACCTACAGCCTGACCCCGGTCAGCCACCCGCAAGGGCCGATCCTCGGCGCGGTGATGGTGCTGCACGATGTCACCGAGCAGCGCGCCTTCGAGCGCGTGCGCAGCGAGTTCGTGCTGCGCGCCTCCCATGAACTGCGCACGCCGGTCACCGGCATGCACATGGCCTTCGGCCTGCTGCGCGAGCGCATCAAGTTCCCGCCCGAGGCCCGCGAGAGCGACCTTCTGGACACCATTGGCGAGGAAATGCAGCGCCTGACCCAGCTGATCAACGACCTGCTCAACTTCTCGCGCTACCAGAGCGGGCTGCAGAAGCTGGAGCTTGCCCCCTGCGCCATCGACGAGCTGCTGGCGCATGCCCAGGCACGCTTCAGCGAGCAGGCGGCGGCCAAGCGAATCGAGCTGGTCAAGGAGCTGGACCTGCCGCTGCCACGGATTCAGGCCGATGTCGCCCAGCTCGACCGGGTGCTCGACAACCTGCTGCACAACGCCATCCGCCATACCGCCAGCGGCGGGCGCATCCGCCTGCATGCCCGGCGCCATGCCGAGCGGGTGATCGTCAGCGTCGAGGACAATGGCGAAGGCATCGCCTATGGGCAACAGGGGCGGATCTTCGAGCCGTTCGTGCAGGTCGGGCGCAAGAAGGGCGGGGCCGGGCTTGGCCTGGCGCTGTGCAAGGAAATCGTGCAACTGCATGGCGGGCGCATGGGGGTGTTTTCGCGCCCGGGCCAGGGCACGCAGTTCTATATGGCCTTGCCGGTCTGAGGGCCGCCCTCAGGGCTCGTCGTCCAGGCGCTGGCGCCCGACTTGCCGGCCGCGGGTGACCAGCTCGGCGAATTGCCGGGCGTTGAGCGGGTGGGCGAACAGCCACCCCTGCCCGTAATTGACCCCTTCGCTGTTGAGCAGTACTGCCTGGGCCTCGCATTCGATGCCCTCGGCAATCACCCGCAGGTGCAGGTCATGGGCCATGCGGATGATGTGCGGGGCCACGCCGCTGCTGGCGGCATCGTGCCCGAGGGCATCGATGAAGGCCTTGTCGATCTTCAGGCAGTCCACCGGCAAGGTCTGCAGGTAGGCCAGGCTGCAATAGCCGGTGCCGAAATCGTCGATCAGCACCTGATGCCCGACGGCGCGCAGGGCTTGCAGGTTGTCACGGGCCACCACCACATCGATCAGCCCGCGCTCGGTCACCTCGAAGGCGATCTGGCTGGCTGCCACCCGGTGCAGTGCCAGCAGGCGTGCCGCCACGCGGCCGATGCGCGGCGCCATCACATCGCAGGCGGCGAGGTTCACCGAGATATAAAGGTTGCGGTGCGAGCGCAGCAACTGGCCCAACTGCTCCAGCACCCGCTGCAGAACAAAATCGGTGATCTGGCGAATCTGCCCGGTGTTCTCGGCCAGCGGGATGAACAGATCCGGGCTGGTCAGGGTGCCGTCCGGCCTTCGCCAGCGCACCAGCGCTTCGGCGCCCACGCAGCGGCGGCTGTCCAGCTCGATGATGGGCTGGTAGAGCACCTGCAATTCGCCACGGCGCAACGCGGTCTGCAATTCCGAACTCATCGAGCGGCGCTGCTGGATCAGCTGCAGCACCAGCCAGCCGATGCAGCAGGCTGCCAGCACACTGCCGGGGAACAGCAGCCAGAGCATGCCGTTCATCCTCAGCGGCAGGCTGGCCCGAGGCGCGATCAGCACCAGCTGGTAGTCCGGGGATTTGGTCGGCATGCGATACACCAGGCGGTCATGCAGCTCGAACAGCGCGTTGTTGCTGGGCGGTGGCCAGGTGCTTGCCGGAGGCCAGACCTGCGACGGGCCCAGCACCGGGATCGCCCGGGTGCCATTGTCGAGCACCACCAGCAGGCTGCCACCCGGCGGCAAGTCGACCACATCGGTGAGGTGCCCGCGTGAGGTGGACACCAAAAAATTGCCCCGCGCGAGCATCAGCGCGGCGAGGTTCTCGTTGGGTTCGGTGGTGGTGTTGAGCCAGTAGCTGTAGGTCGGGCCCTGGATATCCGGCGCCCGCGTGGGCACGAAGGCCCTGGCGCCGCCGCGGTTGGAGCAGGCGACATTGCTGTCGACATAAGCCGCCTCATAAATGAAGCGAGACCCCAAGCCCACCTGTTGCAGCAATGCCAGCATGGCCGGGCTGCATCCACGCAATGGCTGCGACTGCAACTCGTCGACGCCCTCGCGCAGCTGGCCGAACACCTGCTCGAGGCGGTCGAGAAAGCGCTCGCCCTGGGCGTTCATCTGCGCGCTTTCGCTTTCCTTCATCTGTTGCAGGGCAATGGCGATGCTGGCGGTGAGCAAGACTGCGGCGCTGGCCACCGCTGCCAAAGTGGCCAGCATCCAGGGTTGGTAAAAAAATTGGCGCAGTGCAGTTATCAGGGCCGACATGGGCAGCATCCAGTTGATATACAAGGTATAGCAACTGGATGGAGGATTGCCCTGGCCGTTGGGCGGAGGAGTCAGCGGGTGCGGTTGAGCACTTGCAGCATGGCGGCCGTCTGGGCATCAGGCGTGCCATCGAAGCGCTGTGGGCGGAAGCGCATCTGGAAGGCCGCGATGACGTGACGGGTGGCGACATCGAGCACCCCGGTCTGCTCGATCGCGTAGCCAAAGCGCGCCAGCTCCTGCTGGAACCAGCCGATGCTCGGCGGGTTGGCGCTGAAGTAGGCCTGCTGGCGGGCCACGGCATTGGCCTCGGGCCATACCCCAAGCCCCTCGTCGGCCAGGCGCTTCCAGGGGAACAGCGGCCCCGGGTCGAGCTTGCGCAGCGGCGCGATGTCGCTGTGGCCGATGATGTGCCGCGGCTCGATGTTGTTGCGCTTGACGATGTCCTTGAGCAGGGCGATCAGCGACTGGATCTGCGCCTCGCTGTAGGGGTACCACACACGGCCGTTGGGGGTGTCGTCGAACCCGGGGTTGACGATTTCGATGCCGATGGAGCTGGAGTTGAGCCAGGTGCGCCCCTGCCATTGGCTGTCGCCGGCGTGCCAGGCGCGGCGGTTTTCGTCGACCAGCTGATAGACCGTGGCCGGGCCGTCGCCGATCAGGTAGTGGGCGCTGACTTCACCCTGGGTCAGCAGCGCCAGCGAACGCTCCAGCGACGCATTGGTGTAATGCAGGACGACGAACTGGATGCGGTTGTCCTGGTTGGCCGAAGGGTGGCTGCGATCGATCCGCAGGCCTGTGGAGCAGCCCGTCAGGATCAGCAGAGCGAGCGCGGTGAAAAGCGTTTTCATCAGGAGGGGCACGTCGATTTGAAGTAAGCGTGCCCATCAGTATAACGAGCCCCTGCCCGGTGTTCTGGATATCCTTGTATCAGCGCGTGCACATCAGCAGGAACTCCATCGAATTGTCGCCACTGGGGCCGTCGACATCGACCAGCTGCGTATTGACCGTAACGCTCTCGTAGGTTGGCTTGCCGACTACCTTGGCGTGGCCATGCACAAGGCGTTGCTCGGAGCTGGCGTCAATTGCAGACACCGCGCAGAAGCCGGGGTCCTGGTGCACGATGCGCTTGTTGAAATGCAGCTTGTACTGGCTGAAATAGTTGTCTTGAGGGGTGTGCTCCACCCGCTCGATCCATGCAGGCCAAGCCCGCACCACCTCGCCAGCGGCATTGATGTGCGCGGTCCAGAGCACGTCCCTGGCCATCGCAGCGGAGTGAAAGGCGAAACCTGACAGCAACACCAAAAACCATTTTTTCATCATCAATCTCCTGAAGCAGTGGGTAGATAACCGGGGCATCGAAGCCTCGACACCCGGCCAGCCAGTCTCGGCTCGCCACTGCCCAGGAAGGTGCTACATGTCTACCACCCGATTACGCCCCAGGTCCTTGGCCTTGTAGAGCGCCGCATCGGCACGCTTGAGCACCTGGTCGCCGCGCTCGCCAGAGCGGAAGGCGCTCACGCCGATGGATGTGGTGATGACCACGCGCTCGCCTTTGAAATGGAACGGGCAGGCCTCGATCGCGGCGCGCAGCACTTCGGCGACCTGGGCCGCGGCGGCAGGCGAGGTCTGCGGCAGCAGCACGACGAATTCCTCGCCGCCGAAACGGGCGATGAAGTCGCGTGCCCGCAGGCGCTTGCGCAACTGATCGGCGACGATCTTCAGTACTTTGTCGCCGGCCAGGTGGCCGTAGCTGTCGTTGATGCGCTTGAAGTGGTCGAGGTCGAGAATCGCCATCGCCAGGTGGCCGCCATGCTCCTGCCAGTCGAGCATCTCGCGCTCGACCTGCTCGCTCCAGGCTGCGCGGTTGGGCAGGCCGGTCAGGGGGTCGATCAGGGCCTTCTGGCGCTGCTCTTCGAGGTGCTCGCGATAGCCCAGGGCTTCCTGCTCCATGCTCGCCACCCGTTCGGCCAAACCTTGCAGGCGCCCGGCCAGTTCCTGCTCGCGGCGGTCGCGTTCCTGCTGGTGGTCGTCCATGGTGACCAGCAGGCCTTCCAGGCGGTTTTCCAGAATGTGCTTGAGGCTGTCGACGTCGGCCGCGCCCTGCACGCTGCTCTGCAGGCCATCGACCTGCTCGCGCAGCTGGCTGTCCAGTTCACGCGCGGCGGTGCTGTTGTCGGCATGGCCGGCGCTGGCTTCGTGCAGGTGGCTCTGGAAGGTTTCCAGGCGCTCGTTGAGCTGCTGCAGATAGGTTTCGAACTCGTGCTGGCCGCTGTCGGTGATGGCCAGCATGAGCACGGCGAGATCATCGAGCACCGGAATCAGTTCGTACCAGTTCAGCCCGCGCGCCACCCGCTCGCGCATCGCCAGGGCCTGGGCCTTGTGACGCTCGGGCAGGCTGAGGTCATCCAGCAGGCCGATCAGCGTCTGCTCGATATGCGCGGCCACCTGGCTGTAAGGCGGCTCGACCGCGTCCGGAAGCGAGTAGGGGCCGTCTTCGCCGAAGGTTTCCTCGAGGCTCGCCAGGACCTCAGGTTCAGCAGTCGCGTCCTCGGGCAATGCCTGCTCATCTGCCGCAGGCTCGGCGATGGCTGCCTGCTCCACGACGGCTGCCTCGGGCTCTGGCTGTGCAGGCTCTTCTGGCGGCGGCGGTGCAAGCGGGCTCAGCTCATCGGCATCCCTTGGCGGCAGGTCCACCAGCACGGGGCCGTCAGGTAATGGCCGCTGCGGCGCTTCAGCCGGCGCATCGGCAACCACGGGCGCCGGGTGGGTATCGCTCGGTTCCTGCGGCTCGTCTTCGCGGTTACCGAACAGGCGCTGCAAAAGCCCAGGCTTGGCTTGATCCTCCGACTTGCCCAGCGACGCCAACGCGCGCCCTTGCAGGCCGCTGAGTTCACCCAGCAGCGGGGGCAGCTCGCGTGACTGGCTGACACCCCCATCGAGTTTTTTCGCCAGCTTCTTCAGCGGCCGCGAAACCTCACCGGGCAGCGGCAGGCCTTGAAGCTGGGTCACCAGCGCGGTCAGCGCATCGCTGACCTGGTTCATGCGCGTTTCGCGGCGTTGCTCGGAGTCGAGCACGGCCTTTTCCAGGCGTGGAATCAGCCCGGCAAGGCCGGCGTCCATGTTGTCGCTGCGGATGACCTCGCGCATTTCCTTCATGCACTGGTCAACGACCTTGTCGCTGCCTTCTGCGGCAAGGGAGCTGCGCACCAGGCCACGGCGCAGCAAGTCGAGGCGGGCAGCCCAGCGGCGCTCGAGCTTTTCCTGCTGTTCGATGCTTTTTAGGTATTTTTCTTTCCAGCGCTCGGCTTCTTCGGTCATGCCTGGATCCGCAACGGGTAATGCATCTGGGGGACGTGATTACACGCTGTCGGCGCGCGCCCCGAACACTTGAGGGTGCAGGCGGCTTTTGCTGATCTAGCGCAAGACCGGCAGCGTATCCACAGTCAGTGCATCAGGCAATCGGATCTCCACGGCGACCGGGAGGTGGTCGGATATCGGCTGCGCCAGCACCTCGACCCGCTCCAGGGTCAGGCTCGAGCTGAGCAGGATATGGTCCAGGCAGCGCTGCGGGCGCCAGCTGGGGAAGGTTGCTTCGACCTGCGGGGCAATCAGGCCCAGGTCGCGCAAGGGGGAATGGTCGAGCAGGTCGGTGGCATGGGTATTCATGTCGCCCATCAGCACCTGATGGCGGTAGCCGCCGATCAGCTCGCGGATGTAGGCCAGCTGGCGGGCGCGGGTCTTGGCCCCCAGGGCCAGGTGCATCATCACCACGATCAGCGCATCTTCACCTTCGCCGAAGCGCACCAGGATCGCACCACGGCCGGCCGGGCCGGGCAGGGGGTGGTCTTCGAGCAGTTGCGGCTTGAGGCGGCTGAGCACGCCGTTGCTGTGCTGGGCGAAGCGCCCGAGGTTGCGGTTGAGCTGCTGGTACCAGTAGGGGAAGGCGCCCAGGTGGGCGAGGTGTTCGACCTGGTTGACGTAGCCTGAACGCAGGCTGCCGCCGTCGGCTTCCTGCAGGGCCACCAGGTCGAACTCGCCGAGCAGCTCGCCAATCTTCTGCAGGTTGCCGGCACGCCCGTTGTGCGGCAGCAGGTGCTGCCAGCTGCGGGTCAGGTAATGGCGATAACGCTCGGTGCTGATGCCCACCTGGATATTGAAGCTGAGCAGCCGCAGGCGACCATCCTCAGGCAGGCCGGGAGCCTGCAGGTGATGCTCGTTGACCTGCGGCTGGTGCAGGCCAATGCCACGCGCGGATCGGAAACGGCGCATGGGGTCCGCCGCTTACTTAGCGGCGCGCTCCTTGGCGATCAGCTGGTCGGCGACGTTCAGCACGCCGTCCGGGCCACCGGCGGTGCCCAGGTCGAAGCGGTACTTGCCGTTGACCACCATGCTCGGAACACCGGTGATTTCATACTTCTTCGCCAGTTCCTTGGCCTGGGCGACCTGGCCCTTGATGGCGAAGGAGTTGAAGGTCGCGAGGAACTTGTCCTTGTCGACACCCTGGGTGGCGAGGAAGTCGGCCATGTCTTTAGGGTCGGTCAGGCGCTTGTGCTGGTTCTGGATGGCGTCGAAGACGGCAGCGTGAACCTTCTGCTCGACGCCCATGGCTTCGAGGGTCAGGAACATCTGGCCGTGGGCGTCCCAAGGGCCGCCGAACATGGCTGGTACGCGCTTGAAGTTGACGTCCTTGGGCAGTTTTTCCGCCCATGGGTTGATGGTCGGCTCGAAGTGGTAGCAGTGGGGGCAGCCATACCAGAACAGCTCGACCACTTCGATCTTGCCGGGCACGGATACCGGAACAGGGTTGCTCAGCTCGATGTATTCCTTGCCGGCCGTGGCAGGTTCTGCTGCCTGTACGGCGGCCATACCGAATACGCTGGCAGCGACCAGCGCAGCGCTGAGAATCAGTTTACGCATGCTTTACTCCTGAGCAGTCATTGGTCGCCTCGACGCGACCTGTGTTCAGACAGGTCGGGAAGGGCCCGAGTTCTGTAGTGTACCGGCTGCGGACAGAAAAAAGGGCGGCCCGCGCCGCCCTTTCATCTTTACCTTTGGCGCATTAACCGAATGTTAATGCAGGCCCTGGATGTAGCTGGACAGCGCCTGGATGTCCTTGTTGCTCAGCTTGCTGGAGATGGAGCGCATGATGGCCGCATCGCCATCGTTGGTGCGCTCGCCTTCGCGGAAGTCGGTCAGCTGCTTGGCCACGTACTGGGAATGCTGGCCACCCAGGTGGGGGAAGCCTGCCAGGGCGATGCCCGCGCCATTGGGCGAGTGGCAACCGATACAGGCCGGCATGCCTTTCTCCAGGTCGCCCCCGTTGAACAAGGCCTTGCCGCGCTCGACCAGTGCCGGGTCGGCGGCGCCCACGCTGCCTTTCTGGCTGGAGAAGTAGGCGGCGATGTCGGCCAGGTCCTGGTCACTGAAATTGGCCAGCATGCCGGTCATTTCCAGCACGGTGCGCTTGCCCGACTTGATGTCGTGCAGCTGTTTCTCCAGGTAGCGCTGGCCCTGACCGGCCAGTTTCGGGAAGTTCGGCGCCAGGCTGTTGCCGTCGGGGTTGTGGCAGGCCCCACAAACGGCCGTTTTGGCCTGGCCGGCGGCGGCATCGCCTTTGATGGGGTCAGCAGCAGTGGCTGCACCGGCGACACCCATGGTCAACAGCAGACTCACGACT